>NZ_JBSFUU010000029.1:0-115316 GCF_053591955.1 Streptomyces sp. NPDC002845
CCGGGCAGAGCTGATCGACGGCTGCCTCACCGAGACCGGATTACTCATGGGCGCCGGATGATCTACCGGCCCGCCACTGCGAGTTCAACCTCAGCGCGCGGGAAAAGTGGGGATCAGGTCTTGGAGTGGTAGTACACCGCCTTGCGCGCCCTCTCCAGCGGTGAACCTCGCTTGGCATAGCCGCTCCACGTGGTGTGCTTGATGCGGGCCGTGTGCGTACCCTTGTAGACCTCCTTCAGCGGGTTGTGGTCACGGGTGGCGGGACGGTCGACACCAGTACCGTTGGGCAGATTCTTGTACTGGATCTTGTGCTGCGATTTTGCGCCAACACCGGAACCTGCGCCGACGACCCCATCGTCAAACGACGAAACCAGGGTCCAGTCGGTGCCCATCTTTGACCGGTAGAGCTTCTCCTCAAGGCTCTTGATGAAAGAGCTCCCCTTTTCCATCTGGCGGCACTGGCGGTACTTGTCGCAGCCCTCGGCCCAACTTGTTCCGTCGTGGGGGGTGCCAAGTGTCACGACATCCTCGATGTAGAGGTACTTCGGCCAGCCGTCCTTCCCGTCCTTCTTCGCGACGTGGCGGAGCATGGTGCGAACAATCAGGCCGCCCATGGAGTGGGCGACGATGTCGACCTTCTTTTTGTCCTTCGAGAACTTGTTGTGAATTCTCCACGCGAACCGCTTCGCAACTGTGTTGAGCGAGGTGTCGCGGTCGCCGCCGTAGTTGTAAGTGCAGTTCGAGTTGCCCTTGTAATACCCGTACGTGTACAGGTCCCCGTCCCAGTGCCTGTTCTTGAAATGGGTTTGGGCGTCCTTGAAGTACTTGGCGCAGTCGTGATCTCCGAATGGGGCGTAGCCGTGGATGAAGATGACGGTTGACTCGCTGTTGCTTCGCTTCGGGGCGCCGGCGGCGTTGGCCGGAGCGGACGCGGTCAACGTAATCGCCACGGCCACCAGGATGCTGATGAACAGCGTGGCCAATCTTCGGGCTCGTTGCATGAAAATCCCCCGTGTTCGAGTGTTGATTTCTGGTACCGCACCGTAGCCCGGCCCGATCACTGGGTGTGTCGGTCGTTCGCCCCGCAGGTGGTGCTCTGCTCGATCGCCGGTCAACTACCCTCGGCTCCATGTGGCTCGGGGGAGACGAGGGGAACGGGCGGGGAGCCGCTGAGCTGTTGGACGGCCCCAGGTCCAGCGAGCGACTTCTGGTGTCGACTCTCGAACGGTACGGAGTGTGGCTCAGGTCCACCGTGGTCTGCCTGTGCGGGGCGCTGGGCGTCGCCTCGGCGGACGGGGCGGAGATTCCCCTGGCGCTGTCGCTGCTGGGGCCCGCTCTCCTCGCCTGCGGTGTGCACCTCTACGCGCTGCGCCGCCCGCTCCCGTTTGCCCCGCTGTGGATGCTGGACGCGGCCGTGGTGGTGCTGACGGGGCTGTCTCAGCCGGTGCTCGGCGGCGACGGCGCGGATGTGATGGTGGAGGCGATCGTCAGCATCTGCGTCATCACCTTCCAGCACGAGTGGGCGACGCGCCCGGTGGCCGGGGCCGCCCTGGCCGCGTCGGGGACTGTCGCCTGTGCGCTGGGCGACATCCTCTCCTCGCCCGGGCACAGCCCGGAGTTGGCGGACCTGGTGCGCATAGTTGTCCTGGCGGGCCTGTCGAGGGCCGCCTACCTCATCGTCCGAGCACGGGCCAGGGCCGCCGACCGGTCGGCCGCCCTCAGGGCGGTGGCGCGCCGGGAGGCCGAGGTCGCCGCCGCACGGAGGGCGACCGAGCGCGAGTACCTGGCGACCCTGCACGATACGGCGAGCGCGACGCTGCTGATGGTCTCCCAGGGCGACGCCCGGGACTGGTCGTGGCTGCCTCAGCGTGCCAGACAGGATCTGGAGGCACTGTCCGCCGTGCCCGGATTCGAGACGGGGAGCGTCGACCTCGCGGTACTTCTCGGCTGCGTGCCCGGGGGCCCCGGGGGTGAGGGACAGGCCATGGTGCAGCTCAAGACGCGCGTCGACGGCCCG
Source organism: Streptomyces sp. NPDC002845 (assembly GCF_053591955.1). Lineage (NCBI taxonomy): Bacteria > Bacillati > Actinomycetota > Actinomycetes > Kitasatosporales > Streptomycetaceae > Streptomyces > Streptomyces sp. NPDC002845. The sequence goes on from NZ_JBSFUU010000029.1 coordinate 2,018, forward strand.
CTCGCCGTCCCGTCCGGCCCTGGGCTCGCGATATTCAACGGGGTCCGGGAGGCCGTCACCAACGTGGCACGTCATGCCGGGGTGCGGGAAGCGGAGCTCAGGGCGTGGGCGGAGGGGGACGGTGCCGTCGTCGTCGAACTGTCCGACGCGGGACGGGGCTTCGACCCGGAGTCCGTTCCGGCGAGGCGCCGGGGCATCTCCGGTTCCGTCATCGGCAGGATGCACGCGGTCGGAGGCTCCGCCACGGTCACCTCACATCCGGGCACCGGGACCCGCGTGCAGTGGCGCTGGCACGACCGGGCCCGGGCGCCACAGGCAGGGCACGAAGCGCAGGCGGCGGACATACCGCGCCCGACCCGCGCCCGGGCACACACGGCCGTCGTCCGCCTCATCCGCAGGCAGCTGCTGCACGGCGCCCAACTGGCCGCGCTGCTGATCAGTCTGCTGTCGCAGTTCACCCTTTCACTGCAGCGGGTCACGGCCTACCAGAGCGTGTACCAGCCCGCGTGGGCACAGACGGCGGCCTTCGTCTGCCTCGCCGTCGTCGCGGTGACCGGGGCTGCCTATCTCCTGCGTGGCAGGCAGATCCCGCCGAGGGTGCGGGCATGGAGCCTGGGCTCGGTGCTGACCGTTTCGGCGGTATGCGCGTTCACGCTCCCGCCGGAGCGGTTGGCCGGTGCGGAGGACTGGGCGTTCGGACTGGTCGGCTGGCATGCGCTGTTCCTGCTGGCCGACCTGCCGGTCAGGGTGTTCGCGACGTTCCTCGGGGCGCACATGGGGCTCAACGCGATCGCTGTGTTCCTGTCGGGGGCGCCAACCGCCGCGGAGTCGGCCGTCATAGGGATCGCCGCGATATCCAACTGCGGCTTGCAGCTCTCCGTCGGTGTACTCCTGACGCGCCTGCTCCACGGTACGGCGCCGGCCGCGGGGACCGAGGCCGCGCTGGAGGAGGAACTGCGTACCCGGGAACGCATCCACGAGGACATGCAGCGTGATCACAAGGAGCGCTACCGCGCGCTGACGGCGACGACAGTGCCGCTGCTCATGGGCCTTGGGCACGGTGTGCTGAGTCCGCACGACGAAGAGGTCAGGCTGCGGTGCGGGGTGGAGGCCGCCCGTATGCGCCGCCTGTTCGCGGAGAGCGACGCCGTCTCCGACCCGCTGCTGAACGAGTTGCGGGCATGTGTCGAGGTGGCCGAACACCAGGGTGTGACGGTGAGCCTGGCTGTACGAGGCCGGCCGCGTGAGGTGCCTGTGGAGGTACGCAGGGAACTGATCGACCCGGTGGCGGTGACTCTGGGCCACACCCGCTCGACCGCGCGGGTGACGGTCGTGTGGACCCCCCGCGCGGTACGCGTGAGCGTGGTCGGCGTGGACTGCGCCGACGACCGCACCATGGGAGAGGCTGCCCCGCCGCACGGCCCTGCCACGGACGCGAACGTGTCCGTGGCGAGAACTATGCGCGGCGGAAGTGTGTGGGTGGAGGCCGGCTGGAGCAAATCGGCGGCCTCGGAAGTTGACCGGACATGAGCAACAGCGCACCCGTCAGCGTGGTCATCATCGACGATCATCCCGCCATCCTCTCGGGCGTGGAGATGTGGTACGCCGCATCGCGGCGGCCCATCACCGTGGTCGCGTCCGGCTGCTCTGTACGGGAAGCCTGGACCGAGCCGGGCAGCACGGCCGATGTCGTCCTCCTGGATCTGCAGCTGGGCGAGGGCGGTCCCGCCTTCGGCAGCCTCCGAAGACTTGTCGACGCCGGGCGGCAGGTGGTCGTCTACTCGATGCGGGATGACGAGAAGACTGTGCTCAGCTGCCTGGACCTGGGAGCCGCGACCTTTCTGACCAAGAGCGAGGGCCAGGACCACTTGGTCGAGGCGACGCTGGCAGCAGCCGATGAGCGGCCCTACATGCCGCCCGCGCTGGCCGGCGCGCTGGGAACAAACGCCCGCGCCGACCGCCCCCAGCTCTCCGCGCGCGAGGAGAACGTGCTGATCGAGTGGTTCCAGTCGGAGTCGAAGGAGCTGGTCGCGCAGCGTCTCGGTATCTCCGTACGGACGGTCAACTCGTACCTGGACCGGGTGCGGATCAAGTACGCGAACGTCGGCCGCCCCGCGCGGACCAAGGCGAGCCTGGTGGCCCGCGCTGTCCAGGACGGGCTGGTCGACGTGGACGACCTCTGAGCGCGGGCAAGGACACACGGATGCCTCGCCTCTCGCAGTTCAATGAGCGGTGTGCATCGTGAACACCCGCCGACGACCAGCGTGAGTTATCCCGTCCCTCCCACCAGACTCGCGACCTGCAAACTTCACGATGCACAGTGCTCATGGAGTGACCCGGTCCGACGATGCCCGTCTTTTGGACGAAGGTGTGGACGCGGGCGACGCTGAGGGGCGCGAAGCCGGCGGTCTCCTGCGGCTTTCGGTCAGAACAAGCCGGGCTCGATGATTCCCTCGTCCTCTGCCGCGGAAGTCGTCGTCCACACTCAGCCCACCGGGACCGGCTGCACTGCGGCGCACACGCACAAGTACGGCACAGGCAAGCTCCCGATCGAGCTGGCCGACGGGCGCGCCTTCGCCCTCGACCTGGACGAGCTGCCCCACCCCGGAACCGGAGACCGGCGCTCGCTGATCGAACCGGTCATCGGCGCGATGCGGACTGCGGCTTGCTGCAAACCACCTCTCGCGCTGGTCCTTGGGTGGCTTGAGCAGAGAACCTCCTGTTGTTGATTTGCATTCTGAAAACTTTGGCGCCTTGTGCTGACATGTCGGCACGGGAGCCGGATCGAGGGGGATCGAGCCGGACGCAGGCGGATGAAAGCGGGGGTTCTGTCCCGGTTCTCCAGTGTTTTCGCAGGTCAAGAAGGTAACGATTTCGGGTTCGACTCCCCTGGGCTCCACGCGATAAGGCCCCTCTGACCTGCGGAAACGCAGTCGGAGGGGGTCCCTTTGCCCCGATTTTCCGTGCTGACGTATCGGCGCGGTTTGCTGGTGAGTGGCGCGGGAGGCCCGAAATTCCGGGCGTCGGCAGGGTTTGCTCTCCCCTGCGGGTCCCGACCGTGGCCCTCGGCCCGGACGGGGGCGACCGCGGGCCCTGGGACTCCCCCGATCCGTAGCCCGGGCGGCCGCGGGCGCCCCCTCTCCGATGGTGACCGCTTCCCGTACTCCTGACCTCCCCGCAGCCCGGTTGTTTCCCGGCCGGGTCGGCCGAAATACGGCCGAACGTGCCTCGCGGCCACCCCGCCGACGCCAGTATGTGGGGGGAGACGGGATCCCGGGAGGGGCGTGTGGCGGTGAGCGGGACGCAGCGGAGTGCCGGAGACGGAGCGGGGGCACGGCGGGAAGTCTGGGACCTCTTCGACAGGGCGGTCGCGCTCGGCCGGGAGTGGGCCGCCGTGGACGACGCAGCCGAAGGGAAGGACGGCTCCGCCGGGGTGCCGGACGGTGTCGTCACCGAGCGGATGCTCCGGGAGCTGGCGGAGGCCGAGCGGACGGCGGGGGAGGCCGAGCGCAGGGCGTTACGGATGGCGCGGGGCTCGCTGCTGGCGGTGCGGTATCTGGCGGGCAGGGGCACGGACCCGACCGGGGAGCGGGCCGAGGCACTCGAACTGCTCAGGGAGGCCCGTGCGGAGGTGCCCGTCACGGAACAGGGGACACGGTCCCGGGAAGCCGTGATCCGGCTGCTGATCCGGCTGCTCATGCCGAAGCTTCCGCAGCTGGAGGGGCAGGGGCGGCAGGACATCACCGAGATCATCAATGTCGGCGCCGCCTACCTGACGCCCGGCGGACCCTCGCTCGACGACTTCGCCGAAGTCGCGTCGCTCCTGGAGGAACTGGCGGAGACGGCCGATCCGGCGGACCGCCCGGACCTGGAACGCTGGGTCACGGTCATGCGGCTGCTCGGCAGCATGACGAACGACCGGAACGCGCTGCTCGAACTCGGCGCCCAGGCCGCTTCGCTGGGCACGATGCCACCCCAGCTCGCCTCGGTCATGAACGCGTCCATGGAACTGCTCAAGGCGATGCCCGACACCCCCGCCGATCCCTCCCGGGAGAGCCCGCACGTTCCCGATCCGCAGAGCCCGGAGGAGGTCGCACGGTTCGCGGACGAATGGCTGCCCGCGATGGAACTGATGGCGCCCGGCATCCTGCGGCCGGAGGAGTTCCGGCAGGCGGTCGAGGCACTGCCGCAGGACACCTGGCAGGAACAGGTGGCCGCAGGCCTGATGCGCATGGGCGCCGCCATGCGCGACGGCGACGCCGAACGGCTGGTCGAGGCGGGGGAGCCGCTGCTTGAGGCGTTCCGGAACCAGGAGGTCCCTCCCGGCCTGTTGTCCGTCCTGCAGGCCGGCCTGCTGTCCGGCGCCTCCATGAACGGCGGCAACCTTGAGGACGCGGCGGTCGCCCAGCGACTGCTCACCGAGAGGTTCGGCCGCGGGGACGTCGTACAGAACATGACGGCGGGGCCCGTCGGGAAGGAGCTGATGGACGCCGGCCGTGCCCTGCTGCTGCAGCAGCGCATCAGCGAGGCGGCCGACGACGACCTCGACGACATCGCCGAGGTCTTGCTGGACATGCGCCGGGAGCTGACCGACGACAACAGCGCGGCGTCCCTCGTCCTGCTCAACCTCAGCGTGCTGCAACTGCGCCGGGCCATGGCCATCGGGCGCGCGGGCCGGGCGGTGGGCCCGCCCCTGCGGCGGGCCCTGATGTACCTGCGGGAGGCGCAGGAGCATCCCGCCGCCCCGGTCGCCCTGCGCGGTGTCATGACCTCGTTCGAGACCATGACCAGCTCGCTGCAGCAGTACGTGGACCCCTCCTCCCACAGCGTCCTGGAGGAGGTCGAACGGGTCCGGGCCTCCCTCGGCGGCACCGTGGTCTTCGCCGACCAGGACATACGGGCCCGGCTCGGCATGGCCATCGCCCTCTCGGTCGAATACGAGCGCCACGGCAATCCGGCCGCCCTGGAAACCGCGCTGCGGGAAGTGGAAGCCGCCCGCGCCGCCATCAACGACCGCACCACGGGCGGGACCGCTCAGGAGGTGTACCGGCATCTGGCCGACCTGTACCGGACCCGCCGCGCCCCCGGCGACCAGGAACGGGCCCTGGAGGCGACCGAACGGCTGCTGGAGAAGGTCGCCGAGGACGTGCTGCTGCAGATCGGCGCCGAGCACGGGCTCGCGGTGGCCCGCGTGGCCGCCGACCGGGGCATCGCGGCGGCCGTGTGGGCGGCGGAGGCGGGCGACGCGGCCACCGCCCTGAGGGTCCTGGAGGCGGGCCGGGCGCTCGTGCTCCGGGCGGTCGCGGCCTCCGCGAGCATGCCGGAACAGCTGGAGGCTTACGGCGAACACGAACTCGCCGCCCAGTGGCGGGAGGCCGCGCGCACGGGCGACGGCGCCAGGACGCCCCGCACCCCCGCGGAAACCCCCGACGCCCTCATCCCCAGCACCCTGCGCCGTCGCGCTCTGGGAGCCCTGCGGGCCCGGGCGGCCGGAGTGCCGGGCGGACCGGAGTGGCAGGAGGTGGCCGACGTGGCTCAGCGGGTCGGGGTGGACGCCGTGGTGCACCTGCTCGCCGGGCCCGGGGACGGGCCGGGATGGGCGCTCGTGGTGCGCCCCGGCACAGCACCGCTTCCGCTGGAACTGACCGGGCTGGCCGGGCCGGAACGCGGCCCCTTGGAGCGATACCTCGATGCGGCCCGCGACCGTTCCCTGCTCACCGCGCCTGGCGTGCCGCTGGACACGCCGGGGCGCGCGGAGGCGGTCTCGGCCTGGGAGGCGGCCCTGGAGGAACTGTGCGACTGGGCCGGACCGGCCGTGATGGGGCCGGTCCTCGACGTCGTACGGCCCGGACGGCCCGCCCGGCCCGGGGACCCGGTGCGGCTCGTGCTGCTGCCCGCCGGGAACCTCGGATCCGTGCCCTGGCACGCAGCCCGGCTCGGTGCGGGCGCGGGGGAACGGCCCGTGTACGCCGTCGACCACGCCGTCGTCAGCCACGCGGCGTCCGAGGCCGAGTTCCTGCGGTCCGCCGCCCGCGCCCGGCTCCCCGTGGCCGCCGATCCCGTGCTCGTCGCCGATCCCCGGGCCACGCTGCCGTACGCGGAGCACGAGATCGACGGGCTGCGGGAGGCCTTTTACCGCAACGCCCGCTGCTACGGCTACTTCGTGCGCAACATGTGGGACGTCGACGGCACCCCCGACGAACTGCTGCCGCTGCTGCCTGGTGGGACGGCCGAGCGGCCCGCCACACTCGTGCAGCTCAGCGTGCACGGCTTCGCCGGAGGCCGGCCGACCGTCTCGGGGCTGCTGCTGTACTCGCCCCGCCGGGGCGAGGGCGACGGGGACGACCTGGGGGTACTCACGGTACGACGGCTGCTCGGGGCGCCCTCGGCGGACGGAGAAGACGGCGGGACCGCAGCCGGGCCGCTGGTGGTGCTCAGCGCCTGCGAGACCGACCTCAGCGCCCGTTACCACGACGAGGCGCTCACCCTCACCACCGCGTTCGTCGCCCGCGGGGCCGCGGACGTGATCGGCTCCAAGTGGGGACTGGACGACGCGAGTTCGGCCGTCCTGATGTACGTCGTCCACCACTTCCTCGCCGAGGGCGCGGATCCCGCGCAGGCGCTGCGCCGCACCCAGCTGTGGGCCCTCGACCCCGACCGTCCCCTCTTCCCCGGCCTCACCGGGCCGCTGGCCGCCCGGATCAAGGGCAAGGCGGCGCTGCCCGTGGCGGCCTGGGCGCCCTTCATCCACCAAGGCAATCCCGCACCGGTCCGACACGAAGGGAACACCGTTGGACAGCGATGAGCTGCTGGCCCTGCTCGTCCGCCACCGCGCGGAACTCAGGCAGTGGCTGGACGACGAGCAGTACCAGCACTTCCTGGCCATGCTGGAGCGGCTGCGGGAGGCCGGCACCGACGCCGAGCGGGCCGCCATGGCCGTGATGGCGGTCGTCCGCTCCCTGTGGCCCGTGCCCGACGAGGCCGGCGAGCTCGCCCGGTTGCTGCACGTCTACGGCCGCGGCGCCGCCGCGACGGCCGCCGTGCCGTCGCGGGACGCGGTGCTCCAGGTGCTGGAGGCGCTGTACGCGGCTCCGGCGGCGGAGGTGGAGGAGCGCGGGGGGCCACCGGTGGAACCGGAGGAACCGGAGGAACCGCCGGGCGCTGTGGGCGTCGATGCCACCGACCCCGTCGCCACCGACCCCGTCGCCGTCATCGCCGCCGCCCGCCGCCGGCTGCTCGCCGAACCCTCACGGGCGGCCGCTCCGGCCGGGAGCCCGTCCGCCGGGACGGGGCCCGCCGATGTCATCGTCCTGGCCGACCCGGAGGCGGGTCCCCGCAGCCCCGACTTCCAGTTCGACCCCGACACCGGACGCCCGCGCGACGTCGTCGTACGCATCAACCGCATCCTCCTCGCCGACCGCGACCCCTGGGGTGCCGCCGACTGGTGGCTGGGCGGCAACTCCTGGCTGGGCGGCAGGCCTGCCGCCCTGCTCGGGCGGGTGCCGGACGACCGACTGGCCGACGCCGCCCTGGCCCTCGTAGAGGAGGGCCGATGACCCGGCAGATCCCCCCGGCGGTCACCATGGCGCCCCGGGTCACCGTGCTCCCGGCCGGTACCCGGCTGTGGCGCTGCCACCGCAGCGAGTACCCGGCGACCGGCTTCAAAGAGGCCGCCGCGCACACCCTGTTCGGCGGCAGCCGCTTCGACTGCACGGCCGAGGACCCGTACCCGTACCTCTACGCCACCCGCGAGCCCACCACCGCGCTGGCCGAGGTGCTGCTGCGGTCCATGGACTTCGACCCGGTCCTGGGCAGCAGGCTTGTGCCGTGGGCGCAGGCCGCCCGGTACACGCTCGCGCAGATCGCCATCACGGCCGAGCTGACCCTCGTCTCACTGAGGGCCGAGGAGGACCTGGCGGCCGTGTGCCAGGACAGCTGGCTGCTCGACTCCGAACCCGACGACTACCCCCGTACCCGGTACTGGGCGCAGGAGCTCAGACGTCAGGCGACCGGGACGCAGGGGCTGGTGTGGCAGTCCCGGCGGCACCGGCCCCGGGAGGCGATCGTGCTGTTCGGGGACCGCTGCGGTGACAAGCCGTTCGAGAGCGCGCCCCTTGTCAGCCACGACCTCGGCACGCTCGACGGTGCCCACGCGGCGAACCGGCTGCTGGCCCCGCTGCGCGCCGCGATCGTGCCACCGACCGCCTGACGACGGGTCATGAGCCGGGCCCGACCAGGAGCACCTTGAAGGCACAGGTCTGGCCGAGCCTGACGACATCCCCGTCGTTCAGCGGGACCCGGGCGCCCCGGCCGATCCGCTCGCCGTTGACGTACGTGCCGTTCATCGTGCCGTCGGCGTGCTCCTCCAGCCACACCGCGCCGTCCAGGGCCATCTCGACGCTCGCGTGGCGGCGCGACACCCCCTTCCCGCGCTCGCCGGAGAGTGCGGCCGCCACGGCGGGCGCCCACACCGGATGACGGCCCAGCCGCAGCGGAGGGCCCGCCCCGTGCCGGAGGTCGATCGACGGCTCGGGGCTGATCAGCCGCACGTGCCGGGTCGGCTCCTGGCACTCCGGGCAGCCCGGCGAACCGGACGGCACGGGGGAGCCGCAGGACCAGCAGGGGCGGGACGAGGGAGGGGGCGGTTCGGTCCAGGGGGGTGGGGCCGGTTGCGTCGAGTCCCCGTCCGTCTCGTCGATCTCCTCCCCGAAGGAGTCGTCGTACGCGAGCCCCTTGTCCACATACCGGCGGGGCACGTTGTCGTCCGTCACCACGCCGGCGCCCTCTTCCGCATGCTCACCGCCCCGTCGGCCGACGCCTCGACCTCCAGGTCGACCCCGCCGTCCGGGAGGACCGTGACCCGCGAGACGGTGACTGCCGTGCCCTCGTCCAGCCTGCCGAGACCGAACACCTTGCGTGCCAGCGGGTTGATGAGGTGGGTCTCCAGTTTCATGCCGATGCCCCGTCCGCCGTTGCGCCGGTCCTCGGTGCACAGGTTGCTCAGGACCTTCTCGGCCTCGGGCAGCACCTTCAGCCGGAGGCCGCTCTGCCGTTCCATGTGGTCGGCGATGTTGCGCAGTTGCCCTGTGAAGATGCGCTGGGCGGTGGGCTCGTCGATGTACTGGAAGACGACGATGTTGCCGCCGAGCCGGTTCAGCAGCTCCGGCCGCTTCAGGGTGTGCTCGATGTGGTGGCGTACGTTGCCCAGGATCTCCCGCTCGAACTCCGCGCGCTCCTCCGGAGACTCGGGCAGGCGGTCCCGGCCGGCCGGCGACGTCAGAGGCCGTCCGTCCGCCCCCGAAGGGCCGTGGACGCCCAGGTTGGAGGTGAAGATGAGGACGCACTCGCTGAAGTACGTCGTCACGCCCTGGCCGTCCGTCAGCCGACCGTCCTCCAGGACCTGGAGGAACTTGTCGAGGACGCCCTTGTCGGCCTTGTCGATCTCGTCGAAGAGCACCACCCGGAACGGGTCCTCGCGCACCGCGCGGGTCAGCTCGCCGCCGGCCTCGTAGCCGACGTATCCGGGCGGGGCGCCCACCAGGCGGTCTGCGGAATGGGGGGCCGAGAACTCGCTCATGTCGAAGCGCAGACAGGCGTCCTCCGAGCCGAACAGGGTGGTGGCCACCGCCTTCGCCAGCTCCGTCTTGCCGGTGCCGGTCGGCCCCGCGAAGAACAGCACCCCCCGGAGCCGGTGCACGGACGCCGAGGCCGCCTGGGCGCCGGACAGGCCGAGCGCGGCCCGCTTCAGGACGTCCAGGGTCTGTGTCACCGCCTTCTCCTGGCCCAGCACCCGCCCGCTGATGTAGGCCTCGCCGTCCCGGATGCTGTCGGCCACCGCACCTCCGGTCCACGGGTTGCGGCTGACGCCCAGCTCGTAGACCCGTACGGCCTGTTCCATCCGATCGAACGTGATCTTCGAGGCGCGGGCCAGCCGCATGCTCTCCCGCATGGCACGCAGGGTGAGCCCGCTGGCCGCCCGGGCGAACCGCTCGACCTCCTCGTCCGTCGGGTCCTCCCGGACGTCCCGGTTCACCAGCGGTCCCACGTCCAGCTTGGTGGCGGTGCCGGGCACGCCGGCCTGCTGGGCGAGGAGCGCTGCCATCCGGCGGCGCTGGCCGAGGTCCGGCGTCGGCACGCCGATGCTGCGCACCCGTACGCCGCTCGTCACCAGCCAGGCGGGCAGGTCCCGTTCGCCGTCCGCGAGCCAGATGACCGGGTTGAACAGGGCGCGGCCCGATTTCGGGCGGACGAAGGGCGGCGCCTCTTCGGCGATCTTCAGACAGCGCAGGAAGAACGTCCGTTCCTCGTCGCTGAGCTGGTTGACCTGAGTGGGGATCCGCGAGGCGTAGTCAACGACCAAGGCGGCATGCAGCGGCTGCTGGTAGTCCTCGTAGCGCGGGTTGTCCTGCGACGGGCCGGGCTGCTCGCCGACCCAGCCGCGCGAGAACGACTCCAGGACGCGGGCCACCTCGTCGGTGCCCGAGTCGTCCGAACGGCCCGGCACCCGGTGAGTGTTGCGTCGCAGCAGCGTCTCCATGTCCACCGAGTCGGTGCTGCGGACGACCCGGAAGCCGGCCACCGCGTCGTAGCGCAGCAGGCTCTTGTAGCCGGCCCGCTGCAGCGGCTCCCACAGCAGGTCCTCCAGGGACACGGCCCGGAAGACCCTGCTGCCGTCACTCAGCTCGTCGGCGACCACGTAGTCGTCGCGGATGTTGCCGTGCAGCACGTACTGGGAGTGGACGCTGAGGGTGTGGACCAGCTCGGCCGCGAAGGGCGGCTGGACGGTCCGGGTCACGCGCAGCGACTCGAAGGGGGAGCTGGTCAAGGGTCCTCCACAGATGCGGGAAGGTGCGTCGCCGGGCCGGTCAGCGGCCGTCGTGGTGGCGGTGCTTGAGCCGCTGCCGGGGACGGCGGCGGTTGGTGCGGCCGGTTCCGTCGGCCCTGCCGGTGTCGGTGATGCTGCCGGTCCCGTCGGCCCGGACGTTCCGGAAGGACTCCGTGAGGCCCGGTGCGGGTTCGCCGGTGAGGACCCGGCTCTCCGTCCAGGTGAACTCCGCCCGGACGCCCTCCGCTTCGCTCAGCACGCCGAGGTCTTCGACGTATCCGGCACTCTCGGCACACCGTTCGGCGTCCAGGGCTTCCCAGCGGGCGACGGCCTTCGGGTCCGCGGCCTCCCGCGGGGTCAGCGACCGGCGCATGGTGAGGACGCGGGCGTGGCCGGTGGCGGTGAGGCGGACCCGCAGCCAGTAGTGGCCGCCCCAGGCCGCCGGCGCGAAGTCCCAGTGCTCGGCGTCGGCCCGGGCGTGCACCGACCCGTCCCCCCACTGCTCGGTCGCCCGGCGCAGTGCTGCCACCAGATACGCCCGGTGCAGGGCGGCGGAGCGGGCCGCGAGAGCCTGCTGGACGGTCCGCTGGTCTTCCTGCGACGACGGGACGCCGTCCCGCAGGACGCGCCGCAGCACGTCGAGGGCGGCGGGCGCCTCCGGCAGCGGGTCGAGCCCCTCGGGCGTGGGGATTTCGAGCGCCTGGAGGCGCAGCGCGGCGTCGCGGCGGGCCTGATCGGCGCGCAGGGCCCGTTCGGACTCCTTCCGCGCGATGAGCACGGCCTCGTCGAGGTAGCGCCGCACCGCCGTGGGCCGCCGCTTCACCGCCTGCCGGGCCTCCAGAAGACAGTCGTCGATGAGCTCCCGGCTCTCGGAGGTGAACGCGAGCGGCAGCCGGGCGAGCAGCTCGGCGCCCTCGTGCAGGACGTCCTCCTCCGTGAGCGCGGCGTCCGTCTCCGCGCGGGCAGTTGTCTCCGGCGCGGGCAACTCCCCACCCTGGGCGTACTCCTGCAGGGCCCGGAGGCGTCGCTCGCGCAGCCGGGCGTACCAGTCGGCGTGCTCCGGGTCCTCCGCGTGCTGGAAGGGCAGCCGTGCGGTCGCGCGGGCCGCGCGCTGGGCCTCCACCCGGCGCAGCGCCCGCTCGGTCTCGGCGAGCCGCTTCCACAGCAGGTCGAGTGGGATGCCGACGGGCTGTACCGGAGCGGGGAGCGGCGGGTCGCCCGGTCCGGCGGGGTCCAGCCCCAGCACCGTGATCCGGGCGTTGAGGCCGGCCGCGGCCTCCGCCGCGCGCCGCCAGCACTCGCTGCCGTCCTCCAGGGACATCTGCCGCCGGGTGAGGGCCTCCTGCTCCACGGCCACCTCGTTGTTGAACGCCGCGAGCGCCATGGTGCCGCGCAGCGCCAGCCGGGTGGCGAGCAGTGCTCCGCTGAGGTCGGCGAGCCCGATGAGCGCGGGCACGATCATGTCGTGCAGCTGGTCGGTGACGGCGTCCGCCGCGTGCCCCATGGCGTCGCCGACGTGCGAGGCCGCGTCCGGTGCGTGCCCGGCGACCTCGTCGGTCACGTGGCCGGAGGCCGCGTCGGTCACATGGGAGATGCTGCCGGTGTCCGGCATGGCCAGACTCGCCGCGTCGGGCTGGACCGCCGTCGACCCGTACCCGGACACCGAAACGTCCGGTATCACGGAGAACAGATCGGTGCCGGCGTACGCACTGCTCACGCCACTCCTCCAGTACGGGAACCAGTCGGGGAAAGGGAGGGGGACCCGGGAGGCCTGCGCGCTCCCGGAACGCCGCCGCGCGGATCGGCGGGCGGCGCCAGCGGGCTGCTGCCACCACGGGCCTCCGCCTGGTAGCGATGCCAGGCCCGCACCCGCAGGATCGCCGAGACCAGCAGCGCCAGTACGGTGGCCGTCGGCCAGATCCACACCGCGAGGAAGAACGTGCCCACGACGGTGCCCAGGAGGGCCCCCGCACCCAGCGCCGCCCAGAGCGGGCTCCGTCGGCCCCGCCGGGTGATACGGCTGGTCAGCGGCAGGGCCCGGCGGGTCATGTGGCCCATCACCGAGAACCGGGGGTGGTACCAGGGGCCGATGTACCAGGCGGTCCAGCACTCGACGGCGAGCAGGGCCGCGAGGGACGGCACGCTCAGCAGCCAGGCGACGAGCACGGTGGCCTGCGGCGCGAACGCGTACACGTCGGCCAGACCGACCAGGAAGGCATGCGGGAAGAACAGCAGCAGCGCGCCGCCGGCGGCCCGGCCCAGCACCACCGGCAGCTCCAGCCGGCGCCGTACCAGCCGGGTGTGTTCCGCGCGCACGCCCATGGCCACCAGATGCCGGCGTTCCTCCCGGGCCCGCCGGCTCTCCTGGGCCTGTGCCAGGGCCAGCGGCCGCAGCCGCAGGGTGAGCAGCAGCCGTACGGGGTCGTCGGCGTCCTCGGCCAGCCGGGTGAACCAGGGTACCCGCGCGGGCAGGGTACGCAGGGCTTCCCACAGGTCCGTGCGCAGCCGCCGAGTGACCGGGGCGGGATCGGCGGCGAGTTGCAGCAACTCGGCACTGAGGGCCGGGCCGGTCGCGGTCGCGGCGCGCAGTCCGTCCCGGTCGGCGGCCAGCTCGGGTATCTCCGACAGCCGGGCGGTGGCCGCCCTCCACTGGTCGTGGTGGTCGTGCCAGCGCCGGCCGACGTGGGCCAGCGCATCGCCGCCGCGCCGACGGGCCAGCACGGCCATCAGACGCCGACTGCGCAGCTCTTCCAACACGGACGCGCACTGCCGGTCGCCGTCCGCCGCGCGCCGGGCGAAGGTGAGCAGGTCGCCCATGCCCAGCGGGATGCCGCGGTAGGCCGGCTCCTGCTGGGGGGCCATCCAGCCGATCAGATCGATCAGCGTCGCCGGTTCCGGCTCGCCCCGCTTCCGCCGCAGCCGTTCCAGCAGCTGGTCGAGGGCCTCGGCGCGGCTGGTGTCCCCCTCGGGGCGGAACGCGGCGAGCCAGTCGCACAGCCGCTCCCGGTCCCTGCCGCGGGCCAGTCGGCGGGTCATGGCGGGCCAGTCGGCGTCGAACTCCTCGCCCAGGCGTGCCGGATCGGTGAACGTCCGCCCCGCGTGCTCGAAGGGGGGTTGTCCGGACGTGGTGGACGGATGCCCGCCCGTGCGCGGCCGGGGCCCCTCACGGACCACCTCGGGGGTGCCGCCCTTGAGCCACTGCCCGACCTTTTCCGCGTCCCAGCGGTTCTCGTGACGCCAGGTCAGCAGCCCTTCGCAGAGCAGGCGGACGCTCGGGTCGCGGATGCCGCCGAGGTCGATGTCGCCGCGCTGGACCGCGTCCATGACCGATGCGGCCTCGTGGTGCGGAACCGGATGCCGGCCGAGCGCCGCCTCGGCGACGACGATCCCGAGCGACCACCAGTCGTCCGCCGGCCGCACGATCGGCAGCCGGACCTGAGCCTGCGGCGACGCGTACCCCGGAGTGCCGGCCCAGCCGCCGACCGCCTGGCGCGGGAAGTCGGCGAGGGAGATGCCGAAGTCGATCAGGACCAGGCTCTCGGGCCGTGTGCAGTCGCCGAGGACGAGGTTGGACGGCTTCACGTCCCGGTGAACCACGCCTGCCTCGTGCAGCGCGGTCAGCGCCCCGTGCAGTCGGCGGACAACCCCCTGGATGTCCTCGGCGGGCAGTGGGCCCCGGCCGCGCAGGTAGGCGGCGAGGTCCGTACTGCCGTGCGAGGGCAGCACGTGATACGGCGCCCCGCGGTCCCTCCCCGCCTCCAGGACATACGACAGCCCGTCGTGCAGGGGCCGGGACAGCCGCCGGGTCACCTCGGGATCGGGGGCGGCGTCCGGGTGGAACCACTTCACGATCCGCTCGGCCCCGCCGTCCTCCTGGTCGTCCACGCGTAACACGGCCGCCCGCAGCTCGGCGGACCGCCCCTCCTCAGCAGCCCGGTGCACGGTCTGCTCCCCGCGCCGGGGCAGCCGCTCACGTGGCCGGAAACGGTCGGCCAGCGAAGGCGGCAGCCCGACCGGATCCCCACGAGGGTCGGGCGCGGGCATGCCACCGGCGGCATCCCCCGGTTCGAAGAACGTCGGCGGGACCAGGTCCTCGCCGTCGTCGCCACAAGGATCGACGGGAAAGGTCATGGAATTCACCTGCGCGAGGAAAGGACGCTGGAGACGGCCGGAGCGGACATGCGGAAGGGCGGAAGGACGTGTGGAAGGGCGCACGCCAGGACACCGGGAGGGGGGTGTGAAGGATTCTGTGGAAAGGTGTGCGAAAGCGTGTACCGGAAAAGGAATCCGGATGGACACGAGACAGTCTCCGCGGTGCCGTGCACGGAATTTCGGGATACGCGGACATGCGTTCCGGAGCGGGAAGGAACCCGCGCCGGAAGGTTATCGGCACCTTCGCACCGCGCACCGGGAAACGGGAAAATCCGCCCGCGGTACAGAACCCTCGCCGGGATCCGGCCTGTGCTTCTCGAAGGCCGGGCGGCCGCGGCACCGGCGCGGGTATGTTGACCGGCATGAACCCTGATGGTCTGCCCGATCGCGCCGACCTCGTACGGGAGCTTCGCCACCTGCGCCGCGGGGGCCTGCCCGCGCTCCAGGCGCTGGTGCCGGAGGCGCTGCGCGCGGTCACCCTGCACGCCGGTTACGCCGGTGGCGAGGACGACCTGGCCGACGGGGCGGAACGGCTGATACGCGCGGCGGCCGAGCGGCTCGGCACCGACGACCTGATAGGCCGCGCCGCCCAGTGCACCTTCGGACTGCTGCCCGGCCGCCGCGGCGACCCGGCGGCGGCCCGGCGCCAGACCGCCGCCCTGGTGTACGGGGTGACCAGCGAGCGGTTCCGGCACAGTCAGGAGAAGCAGGTTGTCGAGCAGCTTGCCGGAGCCGTGCTCGCCGAGGCCCGCGAGCCCGTCGGACGGGCGCCGCGCCCTGCCGTGCCGGACGCCCGGACAGAGCGGCCCGCCGTCGTGCCGCGCATCGGGCTGCCCGGCCGGGCCGGAAACAGGCCGGTCACGGTCCACATCTCGCCCATCGAACTGCTGCGGGACATCGACATCCTCGTCTCCTCCGAGAACGTCCACCTGGAGATGTCGAAGTCGTTCCGGCCCACCGTCTCCGGGGCGCTGCGCCGCTCGGCCGCCGTGGGCTGCGCCTCGGAGGGGCCGGTCGCCGATGTCCTCGCGGACGAGCTCGCCGCCTGGGTGCGGGCCCGGCCCGGCGTACTGCCGCTGCACCCGGGCACGGTCGTGCCCACCGGCGCGGGCGCCCTCGCCGAGCGCGGGGTGCGGCGTGTCTACCACGCGGTCGTGGCGGTCCCGGACGGGCTGGCCTACCGCGTCGATCCACAGCACATCGCGAACGCCGTCGCAGCCTGCTTCGCCCGGGCCCGCCAGGAGCGGGCCGACGGCCGGCCCGGCCTGCGCTCCATCTGCTTCCCCCTGCTGGGCGCCGGCCGAGGCGGCCTGGAGCGCAGGACCAGCGCGGAATGGCTGCGCTGGGCCATCGAGGACGCGCTCACCGCGGACCCCGACTGGTCCGTCCACGTGGTGACGCTCTACGCGGAGGCGGCTCGGCTGTTCAGGGCGGAAGTGCCGGAGAGCCGGGGACAGCGGGCGGAGCCGTAACAGGCCGTGCACCCTGGTTCTCGCAGTGGTCACGGGCGCCAACTCGGGTCCGTCAAGCGGATGCCGCTTGCCGCCAGGCCGTGCTCCAGCCGGCGCAGCTCCCCGCGCGCGGGTACGCCGTACATGTGCGTGGCCGTTCCGGTGCCGTCCGCTCTGAGGCTCACGCGTGGCCCCGGCGGATAGGAGCGCACGAGGTGCGGACCGTAGCGGCGGGTGCCGAGGGCGGTGCGCGGCACGAGCCGTTGGTTGGCTGAGCCGCGCCAGACCAGGTCCGTCGGTTCGGCGACCTTGAAGCGGCCCGTCACCACCGCGTCCGCGCCCGCCAGCGCCGCCCACACCTCGTCCGGTACCTCGTCGGGCTCGTGACCGGTGTAGACGAGAAGGTCCGCCTCCCGCCCCGCGCGTGCGCGCAGCAGGCCGGCCCCGCGCAGCAGCGCGGCCAGCGCGGCGGGCTGGGCGAGGGGTTCCCCGCCGCTGACCGTCAGCCCGTGCGCACCCCGCTCCAGCGCCGTCTCCCACAACTGCAGCAGCTCGGCCACTGTGGCCGACCGGCCGCCGGCCGGGTCCCAGGTGTGCCGGGACATGCAGCCCGGGCAGGCCAGCGCACAGCCCTGGAACCACAGGGCCAGCCGACGGCCGGGACCGAGCGTCTCGACGGGGAAGTACCCGTCGGCGATCCGCACCGGCCGCGCCGCGTCGGCTCCGGCCCCGCGCTCCTGTCCGGTCATGAATCCCCCAGTCATATGTCCCGGCCGTACGCCGCCCAGCCATGCACCGCCCTGCCGTACGTCGCGGCATATGCCTGCTGCGATATGCCCAATGTCGTACGCCCCGGCATCCGAACAGCTTCCCCGCCTCCGCGCACACTCCTTCTCAAGCAGAAGGGGAGCTTATTCCGTGGCCCGGCGATCCGGACCCCGTTTTCGGAATTTTTCCAGGAACTCCCCGGTAACAAAGCCGGGACTCCGGTCGTTCGCCGGTCGATCTCCGGCTGATTTCCGGATGAGGTAATCCGGTATCGTAAATCCCTCCCTCTCGCGTTCGCTTATCCCCTAGGCTGCGCGCGAATCTCGGATTCCGGCGGAGTGTCCGCTCCGGCAGGGGCGAGGGCGCTTTGGAAGCGCCCGCGGACGCCCATGGGGTGGTCCGGGGAAGCTGACGAGGGGGATGGAATGAGCGAGGTGAAGTCCGTCCCGACGGACTACGGCCGCAGCCGCATCACCACGCGCACCCGCTGGCGGGCCTCCCGCCGGGGGCGGCGGGACGGCAGGGCCGGCATAGGCAACGAGCACTACGTCCGGCAGCTGGAACGCGGCCTGCGGATGGCGCTGGAGGCGCTGAGGTCCCGCTTCGTGACGGAGCACGCGGACCTCATCGACCGCGTGCACGAGGAGTCCGCGCGGATCGTGACGGCGTACGACCGTCCGCGCGAGGAAGGCCGGCGGCCGGAGGACGTACCTGCGGCCCTGGCCCGCTTCGGCGGCTGGGTGTCGCAGTGGCGCACGGAGGTGACGGTCTGCCAGCAGCGCGGCCTGGCCCTCGCCGCCTGCGCCGACCAGGAACTCGCCCACTACGAGGCCGCGTACGCGCGCGCCGCCCGGGCGGAGGAGCTGCCGCCCGCGGGGAGCCCGGGCGCCGCCGTCCTCGACGGGACGTGGAAGGGCGCGCCGGACTGGATGCTCGACGACGTCGTGGTCCGCGGGGCGCTGCGGATTCTGGAGCAGAGGATCGGGCCGGCGGCCGCAGTCGCCGGCCGGAGAGAGCGGGGGAACCGATGAAGGGAAAGACAGGCGTGCCCCGTCCGGTACGGCTGGCTGCCGTCCTTGGAGCGGCGGGACTGCTCCTGACGGGGTGCCGCGTCCCGGGAGGTGCACCGGAACGGCTGTCCGCGGACTGCGCGGTCGTGGTGGACGGCTCCGGATCAGGCGCCGACAGCGACGACGGCTTCCGGGCGAAGGAGAAGCTGAAGGCAACGCTGCCCCGCTTCCTCGCTGACAAGAAGTGCAAGTACCTGTCCTACGCGCCCATCACCTCGGCCTCCGCCGCCTCCTCCTGCCACGTGCCGCGGATGGACATCGACCCCGATGCCGACAAGCGCTCCGAGCGCGAGGCACTGTGGACGCAGACCCGCGTCCTCGCCGTGGCCGGCGCCGAGAAGATGCTGGAGTGCGCCCGGGACCGTCAGCCGGGCTCGGACGTCCTGGGCGCGCTCGACCGCACGGCCAAGGTGCCGCGCGACGGCGACGGCACCTTCCACGTCCTGGTGATCAGCGACTTCGGTCAGGCCGACCCCACCTTCAGACTGTCCAGGCACCAGCTCGTCACCCAGGCGCAGCGGGACACCGCCGTCGAGGAGCTGGTCGACGGCCGCGGCCTGCCCGACCTCCCGGACACCACCGTGTACCGGGTCGGCTTCGCCATGCGCGGTGGCAAGACCGACCCCGAACGCGTCGAGCAGATGGGCCAGTTCTGGCAGCAGCTCCTGGAGAAGGAGGTGAAGGTCGATGTCGACGACGGATACGGCGCCTGACGAGCCCCGCCGGCTCCGGGACGCCCTGCGGTTGCGGCGTGCCGACGGCCGGGCACCCGGCCTGGGCCGCGGCGCCGCCGCGGCACCCCGCGGCCAGGTCCCGCTGTCCGAGACGCGCGAAGGCAGGCGCCTGCTGGCGCAGGCCGAGTCGGCCGGTCGCCGCGCCGCTGCCGACGGCACCCTCAACCCGTATGTCCTCGGCTCCACTCACCGGCTTCCCCACTTCGGTCGGCTGACCGGCCTGCGCAACCACATCCGCGACCGTGTCGTGGCCCAGCACCACGACCGCGAGGAGCAGGAGCTGCGGGCCTCGGCGGAGCTGTACGCCCAGACGGCGGCGCGGGAGAACGAGGCCCGCCAGGCCCGGGACGCCCAGGAGGAGGAGACGCGCCGCCGACAGGCGGCGTCCGCCCGGCTGGACCGGGCGGCGACCCGGATGGCCGCCCGCGAGGACCGCCGCGACCGCCTGCTGCCCTGGTCGGCCGGCCGGTTCGGGGCGGGCCGCCCGGACGGCACGGACCCCTACGCCGAACCCGAGCGCGAGGAGCACGAGCCGTACGCCGACGACTGGGACGACGACTCCGAGCGGGTCACCGCACCCCGGCCGGCCCCCGCGAACGTGCCCTGGGAGGGCCTGACGGAGACCTCGGCCATGGCCCGCTGGCCCCGCCGGTGCCTCGTCCTGCTGCTGATCCTGGTCGAACTCCCGATCTACCTCGGCGTGTTCCTGGCGATCCACGACGGCACACCGGAGGGCAGGGCGAGCGCGTTCCTGCTCACCGCCGCCGTCGGCGTCGCCATGACGCTCGGCCCCTTCCAGGCCGGACGGCAGTGGCGCCGCCGGGGTGCCACCGCCGCGCTGTGGGTGGTCCTCCCGGTCGCGGCCGCGCTCGCCTCCCTCTGGGCCGGAGCGGCCTGGTACCTGGGCGACCTGCGTGCCCGCATCGTCTTCCGTGACACCGACACCGCGGGCCTGGAGGAGCTCTCCCGGCAGCTGGACGTCGACCTGCCGCCCGCGCCGACCCTGCTCGACCAGCTCCACCTGGACGAGCACACCGTCAGCATCACCTTCATCGCGCTGCTGCTCCTGTCCGGCGGCATCGCCTTCCTGCTGGCCCTGTCCGAGGAGCACCCTTTTGTGGCCGCCTACCGGCACCACCACAGGAGGCTGGAGAAGGCCGAGGTCACCCTGGCCCGGGCGGAGGCGGCGGCCGCGGCGGCCCGGCGGCAGCAGGAGACCCTGGAGGGCCGGCGCACCGAGCGTGCCCAAGCCCTGGCCGCCGAACTGACGGCGGTGGACGGCGTGTTCGAGGCCGCGGCGCACGCCTACCTCGACGGCGTCCAGGCGGCATCGCACGACCCGGCGGTCACCGAGGGCGCGATGCGCCTGTCCGCCCGCTACCCGCTCCTTCCGGAGCTTCCGACAGGGCGGTAGCTCGAAGACGGCGCATCCATCGGCGGCGGCGCAGTCATCCCGGCCTCAACCGCTGATGTGCAGCACCTCTGACCTGTGGAAACGTCGTCAGAGGGGTCTCTTTTGTGCCGATTTCCCGATGCGGTGCCTCAAGCGGCCCGGGCCGCGTACCGGACGTGCGGCGGCAGGCGGAGGCAGGGCGGAGCCTGGGCCGCGGAGTGGGCCGTCACTTCTTCTCCCTCTTCGCCTTCCCGTCGAACCCCTCTTGCCGGAGGAGGTCGAGGAAGCTCGGGGTGCCTTCTGTGGTGCGGACATCGATGAAGGCGCGCACGTGGCGATGGTCCCCGGCGGCCTGGGTCAGCAGGGCGTGCGCGAGGTCGGCGCGTGAGGTGTACCGGCCGGGGAGGCGTGACGTACCGATCCGGTAGTCGCTGACGACGTCCGTGTCGAACAGCCCGCCCGGCCGGACGATCGTCCACTCGTGGTCGCTCTCGCGGACGACGTCCTCCATGCGCCGCATGTCGTCGTACACGGTGCGGCCCATGAACCGCACGATGGACGGCTCCAGCACCTTCCTGAAGAACAGCCCCTCCCCGGGCGCCGCGGTCCCGAACAGCACGGTCGAGGTCACGGCGACCAGCCGTCGGACACCGTGCTTGGTCATGGCCTGTGCGATGTGCGTGATGCCCTCGGAGTACACGGTGACGGGACTGCGGCCGTAGGGGACCCCCAGCGTCGAGATCACCGCCTCCTGCCCGGCCACGGCACGCTCGACCGCGGCGGGGTCCAGTACGTCCGCCCCGGTCACCCGCAGCCGTGCTCCGCTCAGCGGGAAGGCATCGGGGCGGCGGGTGACGGCGGTGACGGTGTGGCCCTGGGCGAGGGCCTGTTCGGTGGCCTGTCGGCCGGTCGGCCCGTTCGCCCCGAATATCACGAGCTTCACTGATTGCCTCTTTCTCCGGTACGTCGTCTGCGACGGTTTTCCAACCAAGAGGGCCGGGCGGCAGTGAGTGTGACATCAAGGGCGTTGAGGGCATCGAGGGTGCCGAAGGCGTCGAAGGCGTGGCGCCGAACGCGGTGTTTCACGTGAAACACCGCTGTGGGGCAGGAGACCCGCAAGTCTCCCGCCCCACAGCACTGTTGAGAGCGGCCACGGCGGCCGCGGACTCAGCCCTGTTCGTCGCGCCGGGCGGCCTCCTCCTCGGCCTCCTTGGCCTGGACCTCGGGATCGAGGACGGACTGGCCGCTGCCGTCGACGGACGCGAGACGGCCGGTGTCGGGCACCTCGGTGGCGGCGGGGGGCTCGACCAGCCAGTCGGGGTTGGCCTGCCTGTCCCACCACTTCCAGGCCGCGAAGGCACCGCCCGCCAGGATCCCCAGTACGGCCAGCCTCTTGGTGAGGCGCCCGGCCCTGGCCCGCCGCTGCTGCCTGCGGACCAGCTTCTGGATCTCCTGCGGCGACACCTGCCCGCGCAGCGCGGCCAGCGCCGCCGCTGACCGGGACGCGGCCTCCTCGCGAGCGGGGCCTGCCGCGGCCACCGCCCGTTCCACACGAGGCGCGGTGAAATCGGCGGCCTGGCGGGCCGCCTTACGGGTGCGGACGGCGGCTTCGTGCGCCGCGTGGTCCACCTTCGGCGGCACATGCGTACGGGCCTGCGCCAGGCGCGGTGCCACATGGGCGGCGTACTGGACGCGGGTCTGCCCCGCGGCCTGCGACACCCTGGGCGCGAGGCGTACGCGCGCCTCATGCGCGTAGTGCGAGGCCCTTCCCTTGGCGGTGTCGGCGTGAGGCGCCACCACTTCCGCGGCGTGCTGCACGCTGTCCTTCGCCGAGCCGGTCGCGGCGCGCACGCTGTCGATGCGGGTCACGGGATCCTCCTCCTCGGTGGCGTACGTATTTCGACTTTCCACCCTTTTACGGATCATGCCTGCCCAACCACCTCCGGGCACGTGCGAGCGGGCATCCGGGTCATGGGGGGATGTGGAGCAGATGTGGAACATGAGTGATGATCAAGCGCAATAGCGGATGAATGCAGGGCAACGGGCGCTTGTCGACGACAATGCCACGGATCGGCCCCGCGCGCTTCCGTCCGGGGCGACCGGACCGGTTTTCTGCGCGCACGACCCTCACACTTCCCTCCGCTCCTCGCACGCCTTTCGCTCGGATTCGGGGTCGGAGGTGGCCGTGGGCGACGGGCGGGAGCCGTCCGTGCGAGGATCGGAAGAGTCACAAAGGACAACGGAAGGCAGATCGTGGCCGAGCAGCTTTACGCCACCCTGAAGACCAACCACGGCGACATCGAGGTACGGCTGCTGCCGAACCACGCGCCCAAGACGGTCCGGAACTTCGTCGAGCTCGCCCAGGGCGAGCGTGAGTGGACCAACCCGGCCACCGGCCAGAAGTCCACGGACAGGCTCTACGACGGCACGGTCTTCCACCGGGTGATCAGCGGATTCATGATCCAGGGCGGTGACCCGCTGGGCAACGGCACCGGCGGCCCCGGCTACCAGTTCGAGGACGAGTTCCACCCGGACCTCGCCTTCGACAAGCCGTACCTGCTGGCCATGGCCAACGCCGGCCCGGGCACCAACGGCTCGCAGTTCTTCATCACCGTCTCCCCGACGGCCTGGCTGACCCGCAAGCACACCATCTTCGGCGAGGTCACGGACGCGGCCAGCCAGAAGGTGGTGGACTCCATCGCGACCACCCAGACCAACCCGCGCACCGACCGCCCGGTCAAGGACGTCGTCATCGAGTCGGTCGTCGTCGAGACCCGCTAGGCCGGCGAGCCCAGCAGGCCGGGCCCTCAGGGGCCACCGCCGCAGGGAACCAAACGCCCCGCTCAACCGTAAGGATGAGCGGGGCGGTGCGTTGCGCGCACGCGTGCCGGTGCGCCCGCCGCGTGCCGTCGTACGGAGAATGAGGGGACCCCATGGACCAGGCGCCAGGCAGCCCGGGCAGCCCGCAGGGCCCGAGCGACCAGGAACCGCAGGACACCCAGAGCCTGCCCACCTGCTACCGCCACCCGGGCCGCGAGACCGGCGTGCGCTGCACCCGATGCGAGCGCCCCATCTGCCCCGAGTGCATGGTCAGCGCCTCCGTGGGCTTCCAGTGCCCCGGATGCGTCCGCAGCGGCTCCGGCACCGGTCACGCACCGGGCGCCTCCCAGCCCCGTACGATCGCCGGCGGCACCGTCGCCGCCGACCCCCGGCTGCTCACCAAGATCCTCGTCGGCATCAACCTGGCGGTCTTCCTGGTCCAGCTCTCCGCCGGGGACCGCTTCACCGACCGCTTCGACCTCATCGGCCTGGCATACGTCCCCCTCCTCGGCTCGGTCGAGGGCGTCGCCGACGGCCAGTGGTACCGGCTGCTGACGGCGATGTTCCTGCACGGCAGCGTCGTCCACATCATGTTCAACATGCTGAGCCTGTGGTGGATCGGCGGCCCCCTCGAAGCCGCCCTCGGCCGCGTCCGCTACCTCGCGCTCTACTTCGTATCCGGCCTCGCGGGCAGCGCGCTCACCTATCTGATCGCCGCCGCCAACCAGCCCTCGCTCGGCGCCTCCGGTGCCGTCTTCGGTCTCTTCGGCGCGACCGCCGTCCTCATGCGGCGCCTCAACTACGACATGCGCCCGATCATCATCCTGCTGGTGATCAACCTGATCTTCACCTTCACCTGGGCCAACATCGCCTGGCAGGCCCACGTCGGCGGCCTCGTCGGCGGTGTCGTGATCGGCTACGCGATGGTGCACGCACCGCGCGAGCGGCGGGCCCTGATCCAGTACGGCGTCTGCGCCCTGGTGCTGGTTGCCGTGGTGGTCACGACGGTGGTCAGGACCGCTCAGCTCACCTGAGAAACCGATGTTGTCCACAGACTGTGGCGGATCTTGTGCATAGGGTGCGGGAACAGCTGTGCCCCCTGTCACTCACCCGAGTTTCCGCAGGTGAGGCAGGGGGCGAACAGGCTTACGGGTCGGGTGGGCCGGTCATACCGGCGTCAACACCGGACTGGGTTATCCACAGATCGTCTTTCTTTTCCCCATGTGGATAACTCCTGTGGATAACTCAGTGGACAGCCCTGGGCAGAGCTGGGTTCACCGCGATGCGGCCGTTACTTCTCCGCACTTCTCAGCGGCCGCGGTCGTCACTTCCACTGCGTGGAGACGCCGAACCCCGCCGCGATGAAGCCGAAGCCGACCACGATGTTCCAGTTGCCCAGCGAGTCGATGGGCAGCGAACCGTCGGTCACATAGAAGACGACGATCCAGGCGAGGCCGATGAGGAACATGGCCAACATGACGGGGGCGACCCAGCCGCGGCTGTTCAGCTTGATGCTCGTCGCCTGCTTCGTCGGCGGCGGCGTGTAGTCGGCCTTCTTGCGGATACGTGACTTCGGCACGAGGGTCTCTCCTGTCGATGCGCTGCGTGGCCGCGCAGGGGAACTACTGGGCGGGCTCCGGGGCAGCGTACAAGGGGACTCTGAAATGCTCCCCCGGGCGTCCGTTAGCGTAGTGCTTCCGCGGCGCCGAAGGAGATAAGGGTACGTTGAGCAATTCCGCCGACTCCACCCGGACCGGGGCCTGGCGCCGTTTCCGGCCCGTCCGTGTGCTCACCGTGGGCGTCTTCGCGCTCGCCGGGCTGATTTTCTTCACGAGCTTCAACACGGCCAAGGGCACCAACATCCGCACCGACGCCTCCCTGCTGAAGCTCTCCGACCTCATCCAGGAGCGCAGCCACGAGAACGGCCGGCTCGACGAGTCGAACGCGGCCCTGCGCGACGACGTCGAGAACCTCGCCGAGCGCGACAACGGCCGCTCGAAGGCCGAGGACAAGAAGCTGGCCGCGCTGGAGAAGGCCGCGGGTACCCAGGAGCTCCAGGGCGAGGCGATCACGGTCACCCTCGACGACGCCCCGCCGAACGCCACGGCCAAGCTCCCCGGCTACCCCGAGCCGCAGCCCGACTACCTGGTCATCCACCAGCAGGACCTGCAGGCCGTGGTGAACGCGCTGTGGCAGGGCGGCGCCAAGGGCATCAAGGTCATGGACCAGCGGCTGATCTCCACCAGCGCCGTGCGCTGCGTCGGCAACACCCTGATCCTCCAGGGCCGGGTCTACTCACCGCCGTACACGATCCAGGCGGTCGGTGACCCGGAGGAGCTCCAGCGGGCCCTCACCGCCTCCACGGCGATCCAGAACTACATGGTGTACGTCAATGTCTACGGCCTCGGCTGGAAAGTCACCGAGGACGGGCCGGTGACTCTTCCCGGCTACTCGGGCACAGTGGATCTGCAGTACGCGAAGCCTGTGGAGTAGCTCCCGACGGGGGGTCGTGTGTCGGTGCGGTTGATCGTCAGGACCGTCAGCGAGCTGTGCATCACCGTCGGCACCGTGATCGTGCTGTTCGTGGCCTATGTGCTGTTCTGGACGGGTGTGAAGGCCGACGACGCGATGGACCGCCAGATCGAGCTGCTTGAGGAGCAGTGGGCGGAGGGGTCGGTGACGGCCCCGGGCGTCTCCGGCGGTTCCGGAAGCGGAAGCTCCGCGAGCCCTGCGGCGAACCCCGGGCCCCCGGTCTCCTACGAGGACGGCAAACCCTTCGCCGTCATGTACATCCCGCGCCTTGGTTTCACGTGGAACAAGCCCGTCCTGGAGGGCACGAAGACGGACACACTCAAGAAAGGCCTCGGGCACTACGCGAACACCGCCCAGCTGGGACAGAAGGGAAACTTCTCGGTCGCCGGCCACCGCCGTACGTACGGGGATCCGTTCAAGGACTTCCCCAAGCTGCGCTCCGGTGACGCGGTGGTGCTGACCGACGGGACGACCTGGTTCACGTACGTCATCGACAAGGGGCCGTACAAGACGCTGCCCACGGATATCCAGGTCATCGACCCTGTGCCGAGGAAATCGGGCTACACGCGCGCGGGCCGCTATCTGACGCTGACGACGTGCGAGCCGGAGTGGGGCCACAGCCATCGGCTCATTGTCTGGGCCCATCTTGATTCCACCCAGCCTGTGGAGGCCGGGAAACCGGAGGCTCTCCGCCGTTAGTCTGGTGGCGTACGACGTTGGAAGGGACGGTAAGAGACGGCATGTACGGCTGGATCTGGCGGCATCTGCCGGGGAACGCGTGGGTGAGGGCGCTGATTTCACTCGTGTTGGCCCTGGCCGTGGTCTATGTCCTTTTCCAGTACGTCTTTCCCTGGGCCGAGCCCCTGCTGCCCTTCAACGATGTGACGGTGGATGACCAGTGAGCGCCCGGATTCTCGTCGTCGACAACTACGACAGCTTCGTCTTCAACCTGGTCCAGTACCTGTATCAGCTGGGCGCCGAGTGCGAGGTGCTGCGCAACGACGAGGTGGCGACCTCGCACGCCCAGGACGGCTTCGACGGCGTGCTCCTCTCACCCGGCCCGGGCGCCCCCGAGCAGGCGGGCGTCTGTATCGACATGGTCCGCCACTGCGCGTCGACCGGGGTGCCCGTCTTCGGCGTGTGCCTGGGGATGCAGTCGATGCAGGTGGCGTACGGCGGTGTCGTGGACCGGGCGCCCGAGCTGCTGCACGGCAAGACCTCGCTGGTCGAGCACGAGGGCAAGGGCGTCTTCGCGGGCCTCCCCTCGCCGTTCACGGCCACCCGCTACCACTCGCTGGCCGCCGAGCCGCCGACCGTGCCGGCCGAGCTGGAGGTCACGGCCCGCACGCACGACGGCATCATCATGGGCCTCAGACACCGTGAACTTCCCGTCGAGGGCGTGCAGTTCCACCCCGAGTCGGTGCTCACCGAGCACGGGCACCGGATGCTCGCCAACTGGCTGGTGGAGTGCGGTGACGTGGGTGCGGTGGACAGATCGACCGGGCTCGCGCCGGTCGTGGGCAGGGCCTCGGCGTGACGGCCCTGCGCCCCGAGCGCGAGAGTGCCCCCTACGGCGGCGAGGCCGCGTACGGGGGCGCCGACGCGTTCGAGGCGGAGGCCTTCCGAGCGGAGGCCTCGCAGGCGGAGGCACTCCAGGCAGAAGCCTTCCAGTCGGCGGTCCAGGGGCTGTCCGACCCGCTGACGGACCCTCTGCCGAGCCCCAGCCCGCCGAAGATCCCCAGCCCTTCGCCGGGCTCCGTGCCGAACGCGCGGCCGAGACAGGAGCCGTACGAGCCTCGGGGCACGCAGGTCCCGCGGGACACGGCGGACACGCGGAGCGCCCAGGGCCACGTCCAGGACTGGAACGCGCCGCGGCCCCAGCCGTCGAACGCGCCGCCGCCGAGCACGCCGCCTCCGAACGCTGCGCCTCCGAACGCCTCGCCGTCCCGGCCGTCGTACGACGCGACCGCGTACGGCGGCGAGGCCTACTCGGAGCCGGTGAGGGCGCACGAGCATCCGCCGATCGACGAGGAGACCATCGCGCTGCGCGTGGAGGAGGCGCGGCGCACGGCCGCGGCGGCGGGCGTGGCGATACCGACGGGCTCGACGCCCCTCGCACCCGCCCCCGGAGGCCGCGCGGCCCGCCGCAAGGCCGCGAAGCGGCGCGGGAAGCCCGGAGGCGGCCACGGGGCCCATGGAGCCTACGGCGGCGCCCACGGGCCGGAGGAGCCCACTGAGGGCGCGGAGAGCCCCGCAGAGGCGGCGCCCCTGTCCCGTGTGGAGGCGCGGCGGGCGGCGCGGGCGCGGAAACCCAGCGCGGGGGTCATCGCGAGCCGGCTCATCGGTGAGGTGTTCATCACCACCGGCGTGCTGATGCTGCTGTTCGTGACGTACCAGCTGTGGTGGTCGAACATCCGGGCGCAGCAGCAGGCGGGCAAGGAGACGACCAGCCTCCAGCAGGAGTGGGCGAGCGGAAAGCGCGCGCCGGGGGCGTTCGAGCCCGGCCAGGGCTTCGCCATCCTCCACATCCCGAAGCTGGACGTGGTCACGCCGATCGCCCAGGGGATCAGCAAGTCGAAGGTGCTGGACCGGGGGATGGTCGGGCACTACGACGAGGACAGCATTCCGACGGCGATGCCCGAGGACAAGACGGGCAACTTCGGTATCGCGGGGCACCGCAACACGCACGGCGAGCCGTTCCGTTACATCAACCGTCTCCAGCCCGGCGATCCGATCGTGGTCGAGACGCAGGACGCGTACTACGTCTACGAGATGGCCTCGATCCTGCCGGTGACGTCGCCGTCGAACGTCAGTGTGCTCGACCCGGTCCCCAAGGACTCGGGTTTCACCGAGGAGGGCCGGTACATCACGCTGACCACCTGTACGCCGGAGTTCACCAGCAAGTACCGGATGATCGTGTGGGGCAAGATGGTCCAGGAACAGCCGCGTAGCGAGGGCAAACCGGACGCGCTCGTTCGATAGCGGCGTGGGAGAGGCGCACGCGGCACCTGGGACAGCCGGCTGGAACAGACAGGGCAGATGCAGTGGCAGCGACCACCGAACACGGGGAACAGCAGCACGGGGAGCAGGGCGACGGGCCCTCGTCGTCGTCCACGTCGTCATCCACGCCGTCGTCACCCGCACCGCGCCGCCGTGGCACCGGCCGGATCGCGATGGCGGTCAGCGTCTTCGGTGAACTCCTCATCACCGCGGGCCTGGTGCTCGGCCTGTTCGTCGTCTACTCGCTGTGGTGGACGAACGTCATCGCCGACCGTGAGGCGGACAAGCAGGGCGACAAGATCCGCGACACATGGGCCCAGGAGGACAACGACGAGGGCACCGGCCCGGGCGCCCTGGACACCCGGAACGGCATCGGCTTCCTGCACGTCCCCGCCATGACGAAGGACGAGATCCTGATCCGCAAGGGCACCTCGACCGAGCTGCTCAACGACGGCGTCGCCGGCTACTACACCGACCCCGTCAAGGCGACCCTCCCCACCAGCGACAAGAACGGCAACTTCTCCCTCGCCGCCCACCGCGACGGCCACGGCGCCAGGTTCCACAACATCGACAAGATCGCCGAGGGCGACCCGATCGTCTTCGAGACCAAGGACAAGTGGTACGTCTACAAGGTCTACGCCGTCCTTCCCGAGACCTCGAAGTACAACGTTCAGGTCCTCGCCCCCGTCCCCGAGGAGTCCGGCCGCAAGAAGGCCGGCAAGTACATCACCCTGACCACCTGCACGCCGGTCTTCACGTCGACGTACCGGTACATCGTGTGGGGTGAGCTGGAGCGGGTGGAGCCGGTGGACTCCGACCGGACGCCGCCGGAGGAGCTGCGCAGCTGACAGAGGTTCTTCAAGGACCTCTGTCCCCTAACATGACGGAGGCCCGAAGCCGCAACTTCCTCTTGCGGCTTCGGGCCCTTTCAGCGCTACGTCGTCGTCATTCCAGGATCTTCGGAACGGGCCCGGCGCTCCACTCCTCCAGCAGTCCACGGTGCACGGCGGTGATGCCGCTCTCGGCGGCGATCTTCAGGGCGTCAGGGGTGAACGGGCACGTCGCGACGAAGAGCGCCACTTCCGAGGTGTACAGGACCTTGGCCGCCCCAAGGAACTTCTGAACCTCGGGGCTGGTGATGGAGAGGTAGGGCGCGAACCTCTTGCACTGGGCGACGAGGCGCCGTCCGTCGGCCGTGCGCGCGATGATGTCGATGCCCCGGTCTCCGTGTCCGCCTTGTACGACGACGTTGGTGCAGCCGTCGCGGCGGAGCAGTGCGGCGACGTGTTCCTCGAACTCACGGCCGTTCATGGCGTCGATGGATGCCATGACTCCGGCGAGGGGCCGGTCCTTTCGGGGGCTTTCCAGCCGCTGCAGCCGGGCGTGGTGCTGGAGTAGCCTCCGCTCGATGCGCTGGACTCCTGCTCGCAGACCGATGAGTTCTTGGCGGTGCTCGCCCGAGGTCTCGATCAGGGCGTTGAACATGGGCACGACGGTTCGACCGAGGACGTGGGCGATGCGTTGATCGATGCGGTCGTCGAGGGACGGCACGCTGTCGGCTGTGTGGGCGTCCGTTTCACGGACGGGGTTGTCCACAGGGCGGGCGCGCACCAAGTACTCCACATCGAGGAGGTACGTGCGGACCTGGCGGGCGACCTCGCTGTCGCGGAGGAGCATGGCGACGTTGAGGACGGCCCGGCGGGGCCAAAGCGCCAGGCCGGACCGGGGCTGTGGATAACTTCCGGAATAGGAACTCAAGTTGAGTTCCTTAAATTCTCGCAGCTCAGGGCCGCGAAGCACCTGCAGTCCGTTGACCTCCAGTTCCTGCCTGTGGCGGTTGAGCAGGTTGTTGATCACGGTCTCGGCGACCTCGAAGTAGGTCGCGACCATCGCCGTTGTCACATGCATGCCGTCCGGAAGCAGCGACAGCGCCTTGACTCTGTCGAGTACGTCTGTGCGTTCCACCACGCTGTCGCGCAGGGCCTTCGACTCCAGTAGAGCCGCTTCGTTGATCACGCTCTGTCCTTTCTCTACGGCCACGCGTGTTGCGGGCGTTTGGCTCGGGGCGGAGTTTTGATTCGCCACCCCACCTCTTCAACGAGCCGAGAAGTATGAAGATGCTGTCGAATCTCGTACGGAAGATGGGATCAAGAGGATTGAGTACCGGAAGGACGGGAGCTGTAAGGCCAAGCTGTCATGCGGAGTATGAGTGGGACCGATGCCGCAACCACAGCGGGGCTGTGGATAACCTCCGGAAGGCAAACTCATGTTGAGTTTCTGAGTTGCTCTGACGAGGCGGGGGTGCTGACTGCAGTCGTCCATCACGACGGAGCCCCGGCACCCTCCTGGTGAGGGTGCCGGGGCTCCGTCGTCGTATGTACGAGGTGGTGTCAGCCCTCGTTCCGAAGGGCCGTGCCGCTGACGTCCCCGAAGCCGAAGAAGCCGCCTCCGCCCCCGTTTCCGTTGCCTCCGTCGTCGCTCTGGCCCACGGTGGTCATGTTGACCGGTGTGCCCTCCGCGACCTGGCTGCCGGCGTCCGGGTCCTGGTCGAACACCAGGGCGTTCTCGTCGTCGGAGTTGACGTTGCCGACGGCCAGACCCGCGTCCTCAAGGATCTTCTTGGCGTTCTTGAAGGTCTGGCCGACCACGTTCGGAACCGTGACCGCCTCCTGCTCGGCCTGCTTGCCGATCCGGATCTGAACCTGGGAGTTCTTCTCGACCTCGGCGCCCGGCGCCGGGTCCGTCGTGATGACCGTGCCGACGAGGTTCTCGTCCTCGGTCTCGACCTCGACGCAGGTGCCGACGAGGTCGTTTTCCTGCATCAGCCGGACGGCGACGTCACAGGTCTGGCCCGTCACGTTCGGGACGTTGGAGGTTGCCTCCTCCTTGGCGACGGTGAGGGTGATGGTGGAACCCTTCTCCACCTCCTCGCCCGCGACGGGGTCGGTCTTCAGGACGGTGCCCGGCTCCTCGGGGGACTCCTGCTCCTTCGTCTCGACGTTGAGCTCGTACTGGTCGCCCTCGAGCTCCTCCGTGGCGTCGTCGACGTTGTCATTGATGACGTTCGGCACCGCCACCTTCGGCGCCCCCGTCGACACCACCAGGTTGATGGTGTCGCCCTTGTTGACCTCGGTCTTGGGCTCCGGGTCCTGGGAGCAGACGTTGCCCTTCTGCTGGTCCTCGCAGGGCTTGTTGCTGATGGAGACGTTCAACTCGACGTTGGCCGCCCTGCTTTCGGCCTCGGTCTGGGTGGCGCCGACGAAGTTGGGGGTGGCGACGGTGTCGCTGGTGCCGGCGCCGCCGGCGAAGGCCCACCTGCCGATCATGATCGCGCCGATCAGGACCAGGACACCGGCCACGACCAGCAGGACCGTCGACGTGCTGTTCTTCTTCTGCTGACGGCGGCGGCCCTGGCGGTCGTCGTAGCCGAAGCCGCCGTCGTCCGGGTTCATGGGCGGCAGCATCGACGTGGCCTGGGCGTCGGCGGTGCGCAGGGCCGTGGTCGGGCGGTCGTCCGGGTAGGAGCCGTAGCCGACGGAGCCCATGGCCGCGGTGGCCCCGACGGGCTGGCCGTCGAGGCAGGCCTCGATGTCGGCGCGCATCTCGTCGGCGGACTGGTAGCGGTAGTTCGGGTCCTTGACGAGCGCCCGCAGCACGATCGCGTCCATCTCGGGCGTGATCTCGGGATCGAAGACGCTCGGCGGCTGCGGTTCCTCCCGTACGTGCTGGTAGGCGACGGCCACCGGGGAGTCGCCCACGAACGGCGGGCGGACCGTGAGGAGTTCGTACAGCAGGCAGCCCGTGGAGTACAGGTCCGAGCGGGCGTCGACCTGCTCGCCCTTCGCCTGCTCCGGCGACAGGTACTGGGCCGTGCCGATGACCGCCGCCGTCTGTGTCATCGTCATGCCTGCGTCACCCATGGCGCGGGCGATGCCGAAGTCCATCACCTTGACCTGGCCGTTGCGCGTCAGCATGACGTTGGCCGGCTTGATGTCGCGGTGGACGATCCCGTTGCGGTGCGAGTACTCCAGGGCCTGGAGGATGCCGATGGTCATCTCCATGGACCGCTCGGGCAGCAGCTTGCGGCCGGAGTGGAGCAGCTCACGGAGCGTCGAGCCATCGACGTACTCCATGACGATGTACGGGATCGAGACCCCGTCGATGTAATCCTCGCCCGTGTCGTAGACCGCCACGATCGCGGGATGGTTGAGCGAGGCGGCCGACTGGGCCTCCCGGCGGAACCGGGCCTGGAACGACGGGTCACGCGCGAGGTCCGCCCGCAGCGTCTTCACCGCCACCTGGCGCCCGAGCCGGGTGTCATGCGCAAGGTAGACCTCCGCCATGCCACCACGGCCGAGCACCTGGCCCAGCTCGTACCGGCCGCCGAGGCGACGCGGCTCTTCCATAGCTTGCTACCAGCCCTCTCCGTCGGTCCCGACCGCACCCGATGTGTGGTCCGGCGGTGTGCTGCTCCGGGCATACGGTACCCGGCTCGCCTTGCGTGACCTGGCCAACCGCTTCACCTGATACAGGACCGGTATCGCAACGTGCACCGATGTGGAGGTGACGTGATGGGGGTCACTGCCTGCTGTCGACGACTGCCTTCATCACGTCCCTTGCGATGGGGGCGGCGAGACCGCCTCCGGAGATGTCGTCACGGACCGCGCTGCCGTCCTCGACGACCACGGCGACGGCGACCGGCGAGCTGCCGTCACCGAGCTTGGCGTACGAGATGAACCAGGCGTACGGCTTCTCGCTGTTGTCGACGCCGTGCTGGGCGGTACCGGTCTTGCCGCCCACGGTGACGCCGTCGATCTTCGCGTTGCCGCCGGTGCCCTGGGGGTCGTTGACGACCGTCTCCATCATTTCCTGGACCGCCTGGGCGGTCTCCGGCGAGACGGCCTGTGAGAACTCCTCGGTCTCGTGCCTCTCGATGACGTCGAGGTTCGAGGCGCGCAGCTGGTCGACCATGTACGGCTTCATCAGCTTGCCGTCGTTGGCGATCGCCGCGGTGACCATGGCCATCTGCAGCGGGGTGGCGCGGTTGGAGGCCTGGCCGATGCCGTCCATGGCGTTCTGCGGGCGGTTGTCCTCGGGGTAGACGCTCTCGGCGGCGCGGACGGGGGTGTCGAGCTTGGGCTCGTTGAAGCCGAACTTCTCGGACTGCTCGATCATCCCCTCGTTGCCGATGCGGTCGCTGAGCTGGGCGAAGACGGTGTTGCAGGAGACCATCAGCGCGTAGCGCAGCGTCGCGTTCTCGCATTCGCCGTGCTGGTTGGTGAGGTCCGTGGTCGTCTGTGGCAGCGTGTACGGGTCCTCGGTGTCCGTGGCCTTGTCGATGCCGTCGACGAGGCCGTTCTCCAGCGCCGCCGCCGCGGTGACCACCTTGAACGTCGAACCGGGCGGGTACGCCTCGCGCAGCGCCCGGTTGAGCATCGGCTTGTCCGGGTCCTTGTCCAGCTTCTGGAAGGTCTCGCTGTCCTTGCTGCTGATCCCGGCGAACGTGGACGGGTCGTACGAGGGGGTCGAGGCCAGCGCGAGGATGGCGCCCGTGGACGGGTCGATCGCGGCGACGGCGCCCTTCTTGTTGCCCAGTCCCTCGAACGCGGCCTGCTGCGCGGCCGCGTTGAGGGTGGTGACGACGCTGCCGCCCTCCTTCTGCTTGCCCGTGATCATGTCGAGTGTGTTCCGGAAGAAGAGCCGGTCGTCGTTGCCGGTCAGGATGCCGTCTTCCAGCGCCTCCAGCTGCGAGGCGCCCACGATCTGCGAGGAGTACCCGGTGACGGGCGCCCACATCTCGCCGTTCTTCCAGGTGCGCTTGTACTTGTAGTCGGTGCCGGTGGTGGCGACGGAGCCGGTGATCGCGTCGCCGTCGACGATGATGTCGCCGCGCGGGCTGGCGTACCGCTCGATGGCGACCCGGCGGTTCTTGGTGTCCGTCCGCAGGCTGTCGGCCTGGACGTACTGGATCCAGTTGTCGCGGATGAGCAGGGCCAGGACAAGGATTCCGCAGAAGATCGCGATCCGGCGCAGGGGCTTGTTCACGGGCGGACCACCTGTGTCATCTCGGCGTCGGGGTTCGGGGCGGGGGCGGGGGCCGGGCGGCGTGCGGTGTCGCTGATGCGGAGCAGGATGCCGATCAGTGCCCAGTTGGCGATGACGGAGGAACCTCCGTACGCCAGGAACGGCATCGTCATACCGGTCAGCGGGATCAGGCCCATGACGCCGCCGGCGACGACGAAGACCTGGAGGGCGAAGGCGCCGGAGAGCCCGATGGCCAGCAGCTTGCCGAAGGGGTCGCGGGCGGCGAGGGCGGTGCGCACGCCGCGCTCCACGATCAGGCCGTACAGCAGCAGGATCGCCATCACTCCGGCCAGGCCCAGCTCCTCGCCGAAGGTGGCGAGGATGAAGTCGGAGTTGGCGGCGAAGCCGATGAGGTCGGAGTTGCCCTGGCCGAGGCCGGTGCCCAGGGTGCCGCCGGAGCCGAACGCCCACAGCGCCTGCATGGCCTGCTCGGAGTGGACGACGCCGTCCTGCACCCCGGCCTGGCTGAGCTCGTACTCGCGCATCGGGTCGAGCCAGGCCTGCACACGGGTCTGGATGTGCGACTCGAAGCTCGCCACACCGACGGCGCCGACGGCGGACATCAGCAGGCCGAAGACGATCCAGCTGGTGCGCTCGGTGGCGACGTACAGCATGATCACGAACATGCCGAAGAACAGCAGCGACGTACCGAGGTCGGTCTCGAAGACCAGGATCAGGATGGACATCGCCCAGACGACCAGGATGGGCCCGAGGTCGCGGCCGCGTGGCAGGTACAGGCCCAAAAAGCGGCGGCTGGCCAGGGCGAGGGCGTCGCGTTTGACCATGAGGTAGCCCGCGAAGAAGACCGCGAGGACGATCTTCGCGAACTCGCCGGGCTGGATGGTGCCCAGACCGGGAATCTTGATCCAGATCTTCGCGCCGAAGACGTTGTGGCCGAGTCCCGGGACCAGCGGAAGGAGCAGCAGGATCAGCGCGCCGACCATGGAGATGTAGGTGTAGCGCTGCAGGACACGGTGATCCTTGAGGAAGATCAGTACGGCCACGAACAGGGCGACACCCAGCGCGGAGTACAGCAGCTGGCGGGGGGCCGCCTCGATGTACGTGCTGCTCTGCTGCAGTCGCTCCGACTGGTCCAGGCGCCAGATGACGACCAGGCCGACGCCGTTGAGGAGTGTGGCCAGCGGCAGCAGCAGCGGATCCGCGTAGGGCGCGAACTTCCGTACGGCGAGATGGCCGATGCCCGCGAGCAGACCGAGGCCGAGGCCGTAGCTCAACAGGCCCGGCGGCACGGAGTCGTTGATGGCCAGCCCGACGTTGGCGTACGCGAACACGGGGATGACCACCGCGAACACCAGCAGTGCCAGCTCGGTGTTGCGGCGGCTCGGTGCGCCGATCGCGCCGATCGTGGACGTGTGCTGCGTCGACGTGTTG
This sequence comes from Streptomyces sp. NPDC002845, assembly GCF_053591955.1. Classification (NCBI taxonomy): domain Bacteria; kingdom Bacillati; phylum Actinomycetota; class Actinomycetes; order Kitasatosporales; family Streptomycetaceae; genus Streptomyces; species Streptomyces sp. NPDC002845. The sequence continues at coordinate 38,239 of NZ_JBSFUU010000029.1, forward strand.
GTAGTGCTGCTCATCGTATGACTGGGCCCCTCACGGCGTGCTTACTGCTTACCGCACAGCGAGACCAGCTTCTGCTCTTCCTCGGAGAGGCTGGGGCCGGGTGTGGGTGTGGGTGCGGTGGTGGACGGGGACGTTGACGGCTGCGACGCCGATGGGTTCGGCGTCGGTGACGCTGTGGCCTTGGACGCGCCAGAGGTGTTGGTGGTTCCCGTGGCGCCGCCGGCCTCGCCCTCGCCGGTACCGGCGTTGTTCTCGCTCTCGCGGCGCTGGGCGTTCTTCTCGCACGCGGACGCCTGGGTGGCAAGCTCGTCGATCTTCTTCTGGGCGTTGCTCAGGCTGCCCTCGGCGATGGTCGCCTCGACCTGCTTCTGCTGGTACGGCGGCAGGTACTTGAGTTCGATCTCGGGGTGGTCCTTCTCGACCTCGGAGAGGGAGACCCAGGCCAGGTCCTGGCTGATGCCCCGGTAGAGCGCGATGTGATCGTCGTTGGCGCCGACGTAGTACTGCGTCTGCGTCCAGCGGTAGCCGCCGTAGAGTCCGCCGCCGATCACGCCGAGGGCGAGGAGGAGGAAGAAGGACGTCTTCAGCCAGGTGCGGCCCTTACGCGGTTTGACGAAGTCCTCGTCCGAGTAGTCGCCGAAGCCGCCCGCGGGGACGTAGCCGGTGGTGTCGCCGGAGCCGGGCGGCCCGAACTCGCCGCCTCCGCCCTGTCCGGGTACCGGGCGGCCGAGGCCGGCGGCACGGCCGGCCGGGGTCTGCATGGCGCCGTTGTCGTGCAGCTGGTGCTGGTTCTCGGCGACCGCACCCACCACGACGGGGGTGTCGGAGAGCTGGCCTGCGAGGGTGTCGCCGGTGTCGAGGTCGAGGACGTCGGCGACGATGACGGTGATGTTGTCGGGGCCGCCGCCGCGCAGCGCGAGCTGGATGAGCTCCTGCACGGTCTCCTGCGGGCCCTGGTAGCTGGCGAGGGTGTCCTCCATCGTCTGGTGGGACACGACCCCGCTCAGGCCGTCGGAGCAGATCAAGTAGCGGTCACCGGCGCGGACTTCACGGATCGACAGGTCCGGTTCGACATGGTCGCCGCTGCCCAGCGCGCGCATCAGGAGGGAGCGCTGCGGGTGGGTGGTGGCCTCTTCCTCGGTGATGCGGCCCTCGTCGACCAGCCGCTGCACCCAGGTGTGGTCCTGGGTGATCTGCGTCAGTACGCCGTCCCGCAGGAGGTACGCGCGCGAGTCGCCGACATGGACGAGCCCGAGCCGCTGCCCGGTCCACAGCAGGGCCGTGAGCGTGGTGCCCATGCCCTCCAGCTGCGGGTCCTCCTCGACCATCGCGCGCAGCTGGTCGTTGGCGCGCTGCACGGCGGTGCCGAGCGAGGTGAGGATGTCGGAGCCGGGGACGTCGTCGTCGAGCGCGACGATCGTGGAGATCACCTCGGAGGAGGCCACCTCACCGGCGGCCTGGCCGCCCATGCCGTCGGCGATCGCGAGCAGACGAGGACCCGCGTAACCCGAGTCCTCGTTGCCCTCGCGGATCATGCCTTTGTGCGATCCGGCGGCGAAACGCAGTGACAGACTCATGCGCACCTCGCCCGTCGGCTCCGGGTACATCCGCACGGTGCCCACCCTCCGGTCGGGAGCGCGCCGGGGCCCGGGGTGTGGACCGCCACTGCGTGCTCGCTCCGCTCGCTCATTGTCGTACTACTTCCGCAGCTCGATGACGGTCTTGCCGATGCGGATCGACGCGCCCAGCGGAATCGGTGTGGGGGTCGTCAGCCGGCTCCGGTCGAGATACGTGCCGTTCGTGGACCCGAGGTCCTCGACGATCCACTGGCCGTCACGGTCGGGGTAGATCCTGGCATGCCGGCTGGAGGCGTAGTCGTCGTCCAGCACGATCGTGCTGTCGTGCGCGCGCCCCAGAGTGATCGTCTGCCCCGAGAGCGCGACCGTCGTACCCGTGAGGGTGCCCTCGGAGACGACCAGCTTGGTGGGGGCGCCGCGGCGCTGGCGGCCGCCGCCGGACTGCTGGCGCTGCTGCGGAGGCGCCTGCCTCGCGGCGGCCTGCTGGGTCCGGTTGGCCTCCCGTCGCGAGCCGCGCTGGGTGACGCGCGTACCGAACAGGTCGCTGCGGATGACCTGCACGGCCACGATCACGAACAGCCACAGTACGGCCAGGAAACCCAGCCGCATGACCGTGAGGGTCAGCTCTGACATTGCCCCCGCTTCACCCTTCGGCTTGCCGGTAAATGATGGTGGTACTGCCCACGACGATCCGCGAGCCGTCGCGGAGCGTAGCGCGGGTGGTGTGCTGCCCGTCCACCACGATGCCGTTGGTGGACCCGAGATCCTGGATCGTCGAGGGCGTTCCGGTCCGGATCTCACAGTGCCGGCGTGAGACGCCGGGGTCGTCGATCCGCACGTCGGCTTCGGTGCTGCGGCCCAGCACCAGCGTCGGGCGGGAGATCTGATGGCGGGTGCCGTTGATCTCGATCCAGTGGCGGGTGCGTCCGCCGGCCGTCGGTGCGGGCGCTGCTGCGGGCCGCTGACCGCCGACGGGCTGAGGGTAGCCGTAGCCGCCGGGGCGCGCGCCGGGCGGCGGCGCGGACGGCATGGGCGGGGCGCCGCCCGGCGAGGGTGCGGCGGTCGGCGGGTAGCCGTAGCCACCGGCGCCGGGGGCTCCCGGCCGTCCCGGGGCTCCGGGCCTGCCGGCCGGGCCCGCCGGGGCGGACGTGGGCGACTGCTGGTCGGTGGAGCCGGCGAGGGTGCGGCTGCGCACCCGGTACAGGCCGGTGTCGAGGTCCTCCGCCTTCTCCAGGTTCACCTTGATCGGGCCCATGAAGGTGTAGCGCTGCTGCTTGGCGTAGTCGCGCACCATGCCGGCGAGCTCGTCGCCGAGCTGGCCCGAGTAGGGGCTCAGGCGCTCGAAGTCGGGCGCGCTCAGCTCCACGATGAAGTCATTGGGTACGACGGTCCGGTCGCGGTTCCAGATGGTCGCGTTGTTGTCGCACTCCCGCTGGAGCGCTCCCGCGATCTCCACGGGCTGGACCTCGGACTTGAACACCTTGGCGAAGGTGCCGTTGACCAGACCTTCGAGACGTTGCTCGAAACGCTTCAGGACTCCCATGGGGCACCTCCTCCTACGTTGCCGTCCTGTGTCCTGCTGGATGCTGCTCGGTACTGCTCTCGTGCGTCCTGATACTGCTTACTGATCGTATCCACGCGCCGGGAATTCGGCTGGTTCCCCCTGTCGGCCCGGTCGAACCGGTGTCGACGCCCACTGAAGTTCCCCTCAGTTCCCCTCCCGGATTCCCTCAGGAGCTCCCCTTCGAACTCCTCGCGGCCCACCTCCTGGCGCTCCTTATGCCATGGATCGTAGAGGCGACGCCAGACCAGTGTCCCGCACCTGACGGTGGACCCCGTCCCGCTCCTGTGTAGATGGCCGGGACCGGTACGAGGTTGATACGTGAACAAGTACACGTTGATACGTGGGTGAGCGGCTGGGGCCGCGCAGGCGGGCCGGGGGGCTGGTGAGGGTGGTGAGGGTGGTGAGTGAGGCTGCTGAAGGGGGTGAACGGGGGTGAGTGCGGGGCAAAGTGCCCGGGAGCTGCGGTGGCGCACCCCCGGCCGCCCCCGGGAAAGGGATGTGAACCCACCCTCTCCAGCGTGCTAATCTTTTGGACGTCGGAGGGCCCCAGCATCGCAGGGGCAAGGGCCTGAGGACACACCCAATGCGCGGGTGGCGGAATAGGCAGACGCGCTGGATTCAGGTTCCAGTGCCCGCAAGGGCGTGGGGGTTCAACTCCCCCCTCGCGCACCAGGGAGCACCGACGAAGGTGCTCTGGTTGCAGTGACGGAATGGGTGGCATCGCGATGGCGATGCCACCCATTCCTGTCTCTCGGGGTGTGATGGATGTCTCTGGGCATGACAGCGCGGACCGCCACGGCTGGGAGGCCGTCGGCGGTCCGCGCTGCGTCGTGGATCTTCGGTTGATCAGCTCTTGAGGCGTGTCCTTTGTGAGGAAGCTCTCAGGGCTGGGTGATGTGGCCCTTGGGGTCCAAGTGCCCAGGGGCTTGGTCTTGCGGCGGCGGATGACCCGCTCGACTCCTCAGCGCGGGGGTGACGCCGCCTGCGTGCGCTGCGAGTCGTCAGGGGATGGGCAGACCGCTGTTCGGCGGCCGGAGCGGCGCTCTCCGCCAGGTCCGGTTGGAGCCGGGGGAGCGTGGACGTATCGGTGGTCAGTGCGAGCGGGTGATCTGTTCGACCAGAGTGTGGATGCGTTTCACGTGCTGCTCGGATTCCGGTTTCATCAGCACGCTGCGGAGGACGCGGGCGCCGGCGGCGTCCGTGGTGATCTTCGGGTGGCGTGCGGTGAACGCCTCGTGGTCGGCCTTGAGGGTGCTCAGGAACACCGGATCGGGACTCGTCATGCCGTCGGTAAGGATGCGCGAGGATGCCGTGTCGACGGCGGTCAGCGTGAGGGGTTCGACAGCGGGAAAGTAGGTGACGATGTCCAGCTCCGGCCGCTGGTACAGCTCCAGGACCTCGGATGCGCTGATCAGGTCGGCCCACTTCAGGGCAGCCCGGCGGCCCGCCGCCAGCACCCGGCCCAGGCCGTCGGCGGTGGGCGGGATGAGCTGGAAGGTGAGCCACAGGGCGGCGGCCGAGGCGCCGGCGCGTGAGCATTCCAGGCTGATCTCGCCGAGGTGGAGCTCGGTGGAGGTGAAGTAGGTGTAGGGCGAGTCGTGGAGGTAGAAGCGCCCCACCTCGGGGTCGCGGAAGAGCACGGCACCGCAGCCGTAGGGCTGGAGCCCGTGTTTGTGCGGGTCGACGACGACCGAGTCGCACCGGGCGATCGCCCGCCAGGGCTCGGGCGCGAGTCCCTCGGGCCCGTCGGCGCCTGCCAGCAGGGTGAAGAAGCCGCCGTAGGCGGCGTCGACGTGGAGACGGACGCCGTAACGCTCTTTGAGGAGCAGTGCCTCGTGGATCGGGTCGACGGCCCCCAGCCCGGTGGTTCCGGCGGTCAGCACGACCGTGCCCACCCGGCCGCTGCGCAGCAGGTCCTCCAGCGCGTCGAGGTCCATGCGTCCCCGGTTGTCCGTGGGCACCGCGTGTCCCTCCATCCCCAGCACACGGCACATGCGGCCGTGGGTGTAGTGGGCCTCCGCGCTGTAGGCGACACCTCGACCGGGGTGCAGTTCGCGGGCGACGAAGAGGGCTTCGAGGTTGGCGATCGTGCCGCTGGTGGTGAGGTGGCCGAGCGGAGCGTAGTCGGAGCGAATGGGGGCACCGCCCGTGCCCGAAGGGCTACGGGGGAGGGTGTCGTAGCCGAACATCGCGGCGAGTTGCCCGATGACCTCGCGCTCCATCGCTGCGGTGGCCGGTCCGCCGTCCAGGGCGTGGTTGTTGGGGTTGATCAGCATGGCGGTGAGGTAGCCGACCACTGCGGCGGGGTGCGGGGGTTTGAGCATCTGCCCCGCGTAATGCGGGTGGAAGAAGGGGTAGTTGTCCCTCAGTCTCCCGGTGAACTCCTCGAAGGCTGTGGCGAAGCGGTCGTCGTCGACCTGGAGTGACGGGTGCGGCTGGTAGGGGCCGAAGGTGTCGGCCCAGTCCTGTATTGCGTGGGTGGCTCCGTCGAGCCAGTGCTGCAGGTCCATGGATGTCCCTCTCTCCGATGTGGCCGACGGGGTGGCGTCCACCATAGAATTTTGTTGAGCAGTCAGCAATTGACTGCTCAGCAATTGAGATGGCAGTAGGTGAGGTGGCAGTAAACTCGCGGGCCAGGACCGTCAGGATGGGAGGACCTGGGCAGGTGAATGCCGCGACCAGGCGGGGCGACCAGGCCGCCCGTGCCGCCAACAGTCAGCTGGTTCACGACTTCGGGCTGCTGATCAAAGCCGCGACCCGCCTGGAGCAGCGGATCGACACGGCCCTGCGACGGGAGTGCGGGATCAGTCATACGATGCTGGAGGTCCTCATCAGGCTGTGCCGCGAGCCGGGAGAGGAGGTCTCCCAGCGCCGACTCGCCGAGGACCTCACCCTCACCAGCAGTGGCACCACTCGGCTGATCGACCGCATGGAAGAAGCCGGCCTGGTCCGCCGCGTTCCGTCACCGGAGGACCGCAGAAGCGTGCTGGTGGAACCGACTGATCACGGCCGTACCGTGTTCCTTCAGGCGGCGACCGTTCACGCACATGTCGTCGAGCGGTACTTCGTCACGCCCGTGGCCCGCGACGACTACACACGGCTGACCGGCGCGCTGAGCGACATCAACGAGGCGCTGAGCGACGCCGCCGGCTGACTTCACCGGCGCGTGGCGATTTTCGCCGGGGGTGGTGCGTCGACACCGCTGCGCCACTGCGGAACCCGGTGACCGGGCGCGCCGCGGGGGCGGCCTTCCGGCCGGGCAGACCATGGTGACCGGCCTTCCGCCGGGGTGCGTCGTGCTAGGCGTTGCCGAGCGCCCGGACGTCGCCGCGGCCTGGATCGCCCGCTCGAAAGCCCGAGATCTCCTGGAGCGCATAGGCCGCGACGAGCGGCCCGTCACCCACGAGGTCCTCGACCCTCTCGCCCTGGAAGCGGCCCGGGCCGCCTTCCTCGACTCGGTCACCGGCGCGGCACCGGACAGCCTGGTCACTCACGGTTCCGCCCCCCGCAACCGGTACACGGTCGAGCCGGCCGCCTCGACGACCCGGGCCGGGGTCAAGATCGGAACCTACTGGCCGGGCAACGACCAGTACGGGCTGCCGCGGCACCACTCGACACTGCTGCTGCTCGACCAGCGGATCGGCCGGATCGCTGCGGTGCTGGAGGTCGGAGCTGCCAACGCCTACCGCACCGCTGCTGCCGACGCCCTTGCCGTCCAGACCCTGGCCCGCGCCGATTCGCAGGTCCTCGCCGTCTTCGGCACAGGGCACCAGGCACTCCACGACGCCCGCGCGGTCAGCCGTGTTCGCCCGATCCGCCAGGTGCTGGTGGTGGGGCGCAGCGAACAGCGTGCCGCAGCCATGGCCGGCACTCTGCGCGGGATCGGTCTCGACGCAGCACCGGCCGAGGCCCGAGACGCCTGCGCGGCCGCCGATGCCGTGGTCACCGCGACCACCAGCACCGTCGACGACGCACCGCTCTTCGAAGCCGAATGGATCCGCCCGGGCGCCCACGTCTCCTGCATGGGCGCCGACGCCCCCGGCAAGCGGGAACCGCCCCCGCCGCTGCTGGCACGGGCCACGTTGTTCTGCGACCTTCCTCAGCAGTCCCGCCGGCTGGGCGAGTTGCAGCACGCCCCCGCCGACGCACCGGTCCTGGCACTGGCCCGAACCGGCCTGTACACCGAACCCACCAGCGCCCAAGTCGTCCCGGCACTGGCCCAGTTCACGGCTGCAGGACACCTCCGTCCGGACGATGACGTGGTCGCGATCCTCACCGGATCGGGACACAAAGCCGCAGCGGCAATGGCCGGGCTGCTCGACCTCCCCGGCTCGCAGTGAGCCGATCCACCCCGCTTCCGGTGCGGGTCCCGGTGGGTACCGGCGTGGCGTGGAGCGCCCCACCGTTCCCCTCGCCATGACCCCGCAAGGCGTGGCCCAGGCAGGCCTGGGCGGACTCCGCCCGGGCGAGACGGTCCGCGTGCCGGGCCCGGAGGACCGGGCTGCCGCGCTCGACGCGCTCCTGGCCGCCGAAACCGCCCTGCTGACGGGAGGCACCGCCCGACCTCCGCCGGCCGCTACTACCAACCGCCCACTCGCTGAGGACGGCTTCCGTGGCAGGACATGCGTATCGTCGCCTTCGAGGAGCATTACGCGATCCCTGAAGTCCGAGGGCGCCACGAGCCGGACGTACACGCTTCACACCCGGCTGATCGGCCCGGGCACCGGGCCGGACAACCCGGCCACCGCCACCCCGGCCGAACAGCGGGTGACCGTGGGCGGCACCGCCGGGATCACGGTGTCCTGGCGCGACCTACCGACCGGCCACACCTGTCTCGGCCTGATCGGCTACGACGACGGCACCGACACCGTCGGCACCACCGGCCTGACCGTCACTCCGTAGTCTCCCGTTCCGCCACTCGATTCCGGACCGCGGCGGCACCCTCCCCCGCGCATGACGGCGTGAGGACCACCGCCGACGGGTGGACGGCTCTGGCTGCTACTGCCAGGCGTACCAACGGCAGTGGTACCGACCCGAGTCGTCCCAAAACTCTCTGCTCGTTGGATCGCGCCGCGTGCTGCACAGTGGATGCCGTGCCGCACCGCAGGCCTGGTGAGGCGGCTGCCGATCGTGTTCAGCCCCGGCCGCAGCACTCCTCCTGGGCCGAGGGCCCGCCTCGTCCGCCGCGGCGTGAACCGTGTCCCGGCGGCGTCGGCCCGATGGCTCCGCCGGGACACGGCGGAACACGACGCCGCCTGGTGGGACTGCTCACCTGCAGCAGTCGTCCACGCGCTCGATCAAGGAGATCCCCCATTGTCCCGTCGGCCCGAGTCCGGCACGGAATCCGCCGCATAACCGCTTGCGGCGTCACCACGCCGCCACCCATCTCCCCGCCACCCGTCCTCCGTCGACCGAGAGAGTGGGCATGTCCATCGAACCCCCCGAGTCAACTGTTTCTCCCCCCGAGGGATCTGCGTCCGGCACGTCCCGGCGTACGTTCATCGCGACCACCACCGTCGTCGGCGGTGCGGTCGTGGCGGGCGGCCTGATAACCGGGCCGTCCGTGTTCGGCGCCGAGACCGCGGACGCCGCCGAGACGTCGTCCAGCAGCCGCGTCTCCCTGACCGTCAACGGTGAGCAGCACACCGTCACCGTCGACAACCGGACCTCGCTGCTGGACCTGCTGCGCGAACACCTGGACCTGACCGGCTCGAAGAAGGGCTGCAACGCCGGTGCCTGCGGCGCCTGCACCGTCCTGGTCGACGGCCAGCGGGTCAACTCCTGCCTGACGCTGGCGGTCCGGCTGGAAGGCGCCGAGGTCACCACCATCGAGGGCCTGTCGAGGGGCGACCGGCTGCACCCGCTGCAGCAGGCGTTCATCGACCAGGACGCCTTCCAGTGCGGCTACTGCACCTCCGGCCAGATCATGTCCGGCGTCGGCTGCATCAAGGAGGGCCACACCGGCTCACCGGAGGAGATCCGGGAGTTCATGAGCGGCAACCTGTGCCGCTGCGGCTGCTACGTGAAGATCGTGCGGGCGGTCGAGCAGACCGCGCACGGGAAATGAGGCACGGTCCCCATGCATCCCTTCTCCTTCACCCGGGTCTCCGACACCCGTGAGGCCCTTGACGCGGGCCGCGACGGCGGTCGTTACATCGCCGGCGGCACCACGCTGGTCGACCTGATGCGCGAGACCGTCGAACGCCCCGAGACGCTGGTCGACATCTCCGGTCTGCCGTTGCGCGAGGTCACCGTGACCCGGCGTGGTGGCCTGCGGATCGGCGCGCTGGTGCGGATGGCCGAGGCCGCCGCCCACAAGGGCGTGCGCTCCCTGTATCCGGTGATCTCGGAGGCGCTGGAGCTGAGCGCGTCGGCGCAGCTGCGGAACATGGCCACCATCGGCGGCAACATCATGCAGCGCACCCGGTGCACGTACTTCCGTGACGTGAGCGCCGCCTGCAACAAGCGGGAGCCGGGCTCGGGCTGCGCGGCCCGTGGCGGCGTCAACCGGACCCACGCGATCCTGGGCACGTCCGAGGACTGCGTGGCCACGCACCCCTCCGACCTCGCCGTGGCCCTCGCGGCGCTGGAGGCGACGGTCCATCTGCTCGGCCCGGACGGCGAGCGCACCGTGCCCTTCGCCGACTTCCTGCTCAGGCCGGGAAGCACACCGAACCGTGAACAGGACCTGCGACCGGGCGAGTTGATCACCGCGGTCGAGGTTCCGGCCCATCCGCGCCCGCTGAAGTCGGGCTACCTGAAGGTGCGCGACCGGCAGTCCTACGAGTTCGCGCTCACCTCGGCCGCAGTCGCGCTGCACATCCGCCGCGGGGTGATCCGCGAGGCGAAGGTCGCCGCCGGAGGCGTGGGCACCGTGCCCTGGAAGCTGCCCGCCGTCGAGCGGCAGCTCATCGGGAAGCGGCCGTCGAACGCCCTGTGGGCCCAGGCCGCCGAACACGCCGCCGACGGGGCCCGGCCCCTCCAGCACAACCGCTTCAAGGTCGAGTTGCTTCAGCGGACCGTCGAACGCCAGCTGCGCATCGTAGGAGGTACCAAGTGAGCCCGCAGCCGCAGGCAGCCGTCGGAGCCCCGCTGTCCCGGGTGGACGGGCGGCTGAAGGTGACCGGCCAGGCCAAGTACGCCGCCGAGCACGACATCGACGGGGTGGTGCACGCCGTCGTCGTCGACAGCAGTATCAGCCGCGGCCGTATCACCGGTATGGACACCCGCGACGCCGAAGCCCAGCGCGGCGTGCTGAAGGTCATCAGCCACCGCAACGCGCCCGAGCTGGCCTACCGCGAGTTCCCCTTCATCCCCTTCCCGGGCGAGCGGCTGCACATCTTCCAGGACGACCGTGTCCGGTTCTTCGGCCAGCCGGTCGCGGTCGTGGTGGCCACCACGCTGGAGGCCGCAGAGCACGCCGCGAGCCTGGTGAAAGTCACCTACGACGCCGAGGAGGCCTCGACCGACCTGACCGACGTCCCGGCCGAAGACGGACCTCAGCCCTTCGCGCAGCCCTACTCGCGGGGTGACGCCGAGGAAGCGCTGGGCTCCGCGGACGTCCGGATGGAGATGACCTACCATCTCTCCCGCAACCACCACAATCCGATGGAGCTGCACGCCACCATCGCCCGCTGGGAGGGCGACAAGCTCACCCTGTGGGACAAGACCCAGCACGTGATCGGCGTACAGAACGAGCTCGCGTCCGTGTTCGGCATTCCACCGGAGGACGTGCGTGTCCTAACGCCGTTCATCGGCGGCGCCTTCGGCAACGGACTGCGGCGGTGGCCGAACACCACCATCGCCGCGCTCGCCGCACGTGAGGTGAAACGCCCGGTCAAACTCGTCCTGACCCGCAGGCAGATGTACTTCAGCGTGGGGTTCCGGCCCGCGTACGAGTACAAGCTGCGGCTGGGCAGCAGCCGGCGCGGGCGGCTGACCGCGATGACCCACGACTTCAAGTACGAGACCTCCAGCTACGAGCAGTTCTGGGAGGCCAACCTGGCGCTGGGGCAGATGCTCTACGCCGTGCCGAACGTCAGCCAGACGCCCCAGATCGTGCCGCTGGATGTCGTCACCCCGATTTGGATGCGCGGCCCCGGCTACTCCACTGCCAGCTTCGTCATCGAGTCGGCGATGGACGAACTCGCCTACAAGCTCGGCATCGACCCGATCGAGCTGCGGCTGCGTAACGAACCCGGCGAAGACCCGTCCACGCAGCAGCCCTTCTCCACACGGCGACTGCGCGAGTGCTTCCGCGTCGGCACCCGCGAGTTCGGCTGGCACCGGCGCAACCCCAGGCCGCGCTCCACGCGTGACGGCGACTGGCTCATCGGCACCGGCGTGGCCACCGGCTGCTACGACCTCTTCCAGAGCGAGGCCCAGGCCCACGCCAGGCTCGATGCCGACGGCACCGTGGTGGTCCAGTCCGCGACCCATGACGTGGGCACGGGCACGTACACCTCCATGAGCCAGGTCGCCGCCGACGCCCTCGGCCTGGCGGTGCGCCACGTCACCTTCCAGCTCGGCGACTCCAGGATGCCGCCGGCCCCGCCACAGGGCGCCTCGCAGACCATGGCCAGCGTGGGCTCCGCCGTCCAGGACACCTGCGACAAGCTGCGGCAGCAGGCGATCAAGCTCGCGGTCGAGGACGAGCGCTCACCGCTGCACGGCGTCGACGCCGATGATGTCCAGGTCCGCGGCGGCCGGATGCATGTGAAGGGCAGCCCCGCGCGGGGGGAGACCTACCGGCAGCTCCTCGCCCGCAACAACCGCACCCACCTGGAGGCACGCGGGTCGTACACCCCGGAGGAGGAGAGCCGGTTCTCGATGTACAGCTACGGCTCGGTGTTCGCCGAGGTCGCCGTCGACGCCCGCCTGGGTCTTGTCCGGGTGCGGCGGATGCTCGGCGTCTACGACGCGGGCCGGATCGTCAGCCCCAAGCTCGCCGACAGCCAGGCCTTGGGCGGGATGATCGGCGGCATGGGCCAGGCCCTGCTGGAGCACACGATCACCGACCACCGCGACGGCCGGATCACCAACGCCAACTTCGCCGACTACCTCGTGCCGACCCATGCCGACATCCCCGACCTGAAGGCCATCTACCTCGACGGGGAGGACTACAAGGCCGACCCCATCGGCGTGAAGAGCCTGGGCGAGCTCGTGATGGTCGGCGTGGCGCCCGCCATCGCCAACGCGGTCTTCCACGCCACCGGCCGCCGCGTCCGCGAACTGCCCATCACTCCCGAAGCCCTGCTCTGAACCCCGGGCAGCAAGGGGCCTCTCCCACCACCCGGCCGGGGTCCTGAGAACCGTTCCACTGATCGGCCCGCCACCGCGCCCCATCCCCCCATGCCGGCGCGGTGGCGGGCTTCCCCACCACCCCAGAAGGACACCTCTCATGCTGAACATCGCGGACACGCTGTACCGCTGGTGCCGCGAGGACCGCCCCTTCGCCCTCGCCACCGTCATCCAGGTCAGCGGCAGCGCACCCCTGCCGGTCGGCACCGCACTGGCCGTGGACACCGACGGCACCGTGGTCGGCAGCATCTCCGGCGGATGCGTGGAGGGAGCCGTCTACGAGCTGTGCAGGCAGGTGCTGGAGCCGGGCGAACCCCCGCAGCGGGCCTGGTTCGGCTACTCCGACGACGACGCCTTCGCCGTCGGCCTGACCTGCGGCGGCGAGCTGGAGGTCCTGGTACAGCGGATCGACCCCGCCCACCAGTCCCACCTCACCACCGCCCTGGAACAACTGCTGGCCGGTCTGCCCGTCGCCGTGGCACAGGTCGTGGACGGACCGGAAGACCTCCTCGGCCGCACCCTGTCCGTCTTCGGGGACGGCAGCGCGTACGACGGCACACTGGGCGGTACCCGCGAGGACCGGACGGTAGTGGCCCAGGTCCATGCGCTGCTGCGGGCGGGACGGACCGCCCGCGTCGAGGTCGGCGGAGACGCCGACACCTGCCCCGAGAAGCTGACGCTCCTGGTCCACACCCACACAGCGCCGCCCCGCATGCTGATCTTCGGCGCCATCGACTTCGCCGCCGCCCTCAGCCAGGCCGGACGCTTCCTCGGCTACCACGTCACCGTCTGCGACGCCCGCCCCGTCTTCGCCACCCACGCCCGCTTCCCACACGCCGACAAGGTCGTCGTCGACTGGCCCCACCGCTACCTGGAGCACGCCGAGACCGACGCCCGCACCGCGATCTGCGTCCTGACCCACGACGCCAAGTTCGACATCCCCCTGCTGCGCGCGGCTCTCGACCTCCCGGTCGGCTATATCGGCGCGATGGGCTCCCGCCGCACCCACGAACACCGACTGGACCGGCTGCGGGAGGCCGGCGTGCCCGCTGAGCACCTCGCGCGCCTGCACTCACCGATCGGCCTCGACCTCGGCGCCCACACACCCGAAGAGACAGCGATCTCCATCACCGCCGAGATCATCGCCCACACCAACAACGGCACCGGCCTGCCCTTGTCCCACGTCCCCGGTCCCATCCACAGTCCCGTCCCTGTGGCCCAGATGTCATGACCAGCCGCGCTCCTGACCGCATGACAGCGCGCGCCGAGTCGTCCCGCGCTCGCTGACGAGTCACAAGCAACCGACACGCGTTGAGGAGAGGCCCCACGTGCTCATCGACACCCACGGCCGGGTGGCCACCGACCTGAGGGTCTCACTGACCGACCGCTGCAATCTGCGCTGCACGTACTGCATGCCCGAGGAGGGCCTGCAGTGGCTGGCCAAGCCCGACCTGCTCACCGACGACGAGATCGTCCGCCTTATCGACATCGCGGTCACCTCCCTCGGCATCACAGAGGTCCGTTTCACCGGCGGCGAGCCACTGCTGCGCCCCGGCCTGGTCGGCATAGTCGAGCGAGTCGCCGCCCTCGACCCCCGCCCCCAGATGTCCCTCACCACCAACGGCATCGGCCTCAAACGCACCGCCGAGGCACTGAAGGCCGCGGGCCTGGACCGGGTCAACGTCTCCCTCGACACCCTCCGCCCGGACGTCTTCAAGACGCTCACCCGCCGGGACCGCCACAGGGACGTCCTCGACGGCCTCGAAGCCGCCCGCGCAGCGGACCTGACGCCGGTGAAGGTCAACTCGGTCCTGATGCCCGGGCTCAATGAAGACGAGGCCCCCGACCTCCTCGCCTGGGCCGTGCAGCACGACTACGAGCTGCGCTTCATCGAGCAGATGCCCCTGGACGCCCAGCACGGCTGGAAGCGCGAGGCCATGGTGACCGCGGGCGACATTCTCACCTCGCTGCGCACCCGCTTCGACCTCACCCCCGAAGCCGGCGAAAAGCGCGGCTCCGCCCCGGCCGAACGCTGGCTCGTGAACGGCGGCCCGCACCGCGTCGGCGTCATCGCCTCGGTCACCCGACCGTTCTGCGCGGCCTGCGACCGCACCCGCCTGACCGCTGACGGCCAGGTGCGCACCTGCCTCTTCGCCCGCGAGGAGACCGACCTGCGCACCGCGCTCCGCTCAGGAGTCCCCGACGAAGAAATCGCCCGGATCTGGCATGCGGCGATGTGGGGCAAGAAGGCGGGCGCGGGCCTGGACGATCCCTCGTTCCTGCAGCCGGACCGCCCCATGTCGGCCATCGGCGGCTGACCCGGAACCACCTTTGCCACAGGTATGGAGACACGAAGGCATGGCAGCCCACGAAACGCACGAGCACCCCGGTGAACAGGCGCACCCCCAGCCGATCAGGCTGATCGCGATACGACAGACACCGCTCTCCCTCGACGAGGTCTTCCGGGCCGTCGGCGACGAGGCGGCGGGCGGGATCGCGCTGTTCGTCGGCACGGTGCGGAACCATGACGCAGGCGCGGACGTGGACGGCCTGGGGTATTCGTGCCACCCGACGGCCGAGGCCGAGATGCGGCGGGTCGCGGAGAAGGTCGTGGCGAACCATCCGGTGCGTGCCCTCGCCGCGGTGCACCGGGTCGGGGAACTCGCGGTGGGAGAGACGGCGGTCGTGGTCGCCGTGGCGTGTCCGCACCGGGGAGATGCCTTCGAGGCCTGCAGGAAACTGATCGACGACCTCAAGCACGAGGTGCCCATCTGGAAGCACCAGAAGTTCTCGGACGGAAACGATGAATGGGTCGGCGCGTAGAGGCCGTCACCAGTTGGTCCCGCTGTCTTGGCGCAGCGGCTCCATCTCCCAACTGGCCAGCATCCGCAGGGCTTCCTCCGACCGGGAGCCCGGCTCGGCGTGATAGGTGTTCAGCCGCATGGGGGCGTCCCCGGGCAGCGCCATGGGCTCGTGGGCGAGGTCGAACTCTCCCACCAGCGGGTGCCGCATCCGCACGGAGTCGCCGACGGTCCCGCAGCTCACCTCGTGCCGTGCCCACAACTGCCGGAACTCCTCGCTCTTCTGCGACAACTCCTGGATCAGGGAAGAGAGGTATGAATCCCCGGGGCTTTTGCCGGCGTTCATGCGCAGAACGCCGACGACTCTCAGCGCGGTGCGGCCCGGGTCGGCGAACCGGTCGCGCGCCGCGGGCGAGAGGAAGGTCAGGCGGGCCACGTTGCGCTCCTCGGGCGACAGCGGGGCCCAGTCCCCGAAGACGGCGGCGGCGAGCCGGTTCCACCCCAGGATGTCCATGCGCCGACTGACGACGTAGGCGGGTACGCCGAGCGTGTCGAGCAGGTGCTGGATGGTGGGCCGCAGTCGCTGCGGCGGGGGAGCGGCCTGCGTCGTGCTCTGCCGGTCGGGCTGGGCCAGCCGGATCAGATGGTCCCGCTCCTCCTCGTTCAGGCGCAGGGCGTGGGCGACGGCGTCCAGCACCTCGGCCGACATGGTTTCGCCGTATCCCTGCTCCAGGCGCGCGTAGTACGCGTACGACACGCCGGCCAGCGGCGCCAGTTCCTCGCGCCGCAGTCCGGGAACCCGGCGCCGCCCGTGCGAGGACAGGCCCACGTCCTCGGGCCTGAGCCGGGCCCTGCGAGAACGCAGGAACTCCTTCAGCTCGGTACGCCGGTCGAGTCCGGACGTCACTTGGTCACCGGGCGCCACATGTGAAGACATTTTTGTCCTCCAGTTGTCAAACGTGCCTCGCTGATGCGGAGCAGCGTACAGCATCGGCTCTCCGACTCGTATTGATACTTAGTATCAGATCGATGTAGAGTCTCCTCATAAGACTTCACCTCGAACGGGAGTGTTCTCGTGAGCAAGATCTGGTTCATCACCGGCTCCTCGCGCGGCTTCGGCCGCCAGTTCGTCCAGGCGGCCCTGGAGCGCGGCGACAAGGTCGCGGCCACCGCCCGCAACACCGACTCCCTCGCGGACCTGGTGGCCGCCCACGGCGAGGCGATCCTTCCCCTGATCCTGGACGTCACCGACAAGGCCGCCGCCACCGAGGCCGTCAAGCAGGCGCACGACCACTTCGGCCGCCTCGACGTCGTCGTCAACAACGCCGGCTACGGCCTGTTCGGCGCGGTCGAGGAGCTGACGGAGCAGCAGGTCCGCGACCAGATGGAGACCAACTTCTTCGGTGCCCTGTGGGTCACCCAGGCCGCCCTGCCCCTCCTGCGGGCCCAGGGCGGCGGCCACATCGTGCAGATCTCCACCGTCGGCGGCGTCGTCTCCTTCCCGAACCTGGGCGGTTACAACGCGTCCAAGTGGGCTCTGGAGGGCCTGACCGAGGCCCTCGCCCGGGAGGTCGCCGACTTCGGCATCAAGGTCACCCTGGTCGAGCCCGGCGGCTTCGAAACCGACTGGGCCGGCTCCTCCGCCACCTTCGCCGCGCAGCTGCCCGCCTACGACGACCTGCGCGCGGCCGTTGCCGCCCAGTGGGGCAACATCGAGCCCGGTGACCCGACCGCCACCGGCGCGGCCCTGCTGAAGATCGTGGACGCCGGCAACCCGCCCCTGCGGGTCTTCTTCGGCACCGCCCCGCTCCACCTCGTCCCGCAGGTCTACGCCGAGCGACTGAAGACCTGGGAGGAATGGGCCGACGTCTCCACGCAGGCCCAGGGTGCCGTCGCCTGACCGTACGCCGGCAGCCCCGGTCGGGGCCGGCGCACGTCGCCGCTGCCGCAGCCACGGCAGCGGTCGGCGGGTGTGCGCAGTTCCGCAGCGGGCGACGGCGCGCTCGCCGACCGAGGCGTTGAAGTGGACAGACCTGTCCGTTGGCTTCGCAGCTCTCAACCGATGGTCGGGCGAGGAACAGGTGCGACGTTCTGCGCCCGGCAGATCTCGACGCGCTCCTGAACCCGGCGCCGGATGAGCCCGAGCAGAGGCCCTCCCCTCAAGGACGAGAACCGTCCCCGTAGACACCCCGCACGGCCCGTCCGACGCCGACGAACACCCGCGCCGCGACACCGGCTCGGAGAACCGGGCCGCGCCGCGGCCCGGTGGCCGGTTGCTCACGGGAGCGGCTTCAGGTTGCCGTCACTGATCTGCCGTCGCAGGAGGAACTTCTGCATCTTTCCCATGGCGTTGGCCGGGATGGCGTCGGCCAGGTACCAGTGGCGCGGTGTCTTGTGCGGGGCCAGGGCGGCACGCAGGTGGTCGTGGAGTTCGGCGGCGGTGGGCGGGTCGGCGGGGTCGTTGGCGTTGATCACGGCGGCGACCTGCTCGCCCCAGGGCGGGTCGGAGAGGCCGGGCACGGCGGCCTGCCGTACCCGGCCGACGATTTTGACCTCGACCTGCCACAGGGGCCGGCCGGTGGTGTGCGGCTTGTCGTGGGCGCTGTCGTCGGGGCCGGTGCCGAGCACGGTCAGGTCGCAGCCGGCGGTGTGGAACAGCGGCAGCGCGCTGCCCCAGACTCCGTCCCGGGGGAATCCGGCGCGGGCGGCGACGAAGGTGGCGTTGGTGACGAGGCCGCGGTGGTGCAGGACGGCGCCCTTGGGGGTGCCGGTCGTCCCGGAGGTGTACTGGATCTGTGCCGCGGTACCGGGGTCGACCCGCGGGAGCGGTTCGGGGGCGGTGCCGCGGACCTCGGCGAGCCAGCCGGTGAAGGAGGCCCGCTCGCGCAGTCGGGGAAGACCCAGCAGGGAGCCGATGTTGGCGTCCGCCGTGCTGGTCAGTACGCCTTCGGCGACGCAGCGTGCCGCCGCGACGGCCTCGACGAACAGCAGCCGCTCGGTGAGTTCGCGCAGGTCGACCCCGGCGGGGTCGCCGTGTGCGGGAAACACCGTGGCGAGTCCTGGCCACAGGCCGGTCCGCGCGCCCGACGCGTCGTAGTCGTACAAGCCGGCGCCGCGCACGCGGCCGGGGCCTGCCCAGCCCGGCCATCGCTCCGGGCGCGTGGGGGTGAGGCCGAGGTCGCGGCCGGCCCGCTCGGTGCCGACGACCGTCAGCGCGGCGCCGTCGGCGATCGCCGACGAGTTGCCGGCGCAGTGAGCCGTCGGCCTTGCCGCGCCCGCGCGGGGTGCGCAGCGCGTCGTAGACGAACGCTTCTGTCGGACTGCCCATGGCGGCCGCCTTCCCGTCGGAACGTTTGCCGGCGAGTGGTCCGCATGTGTGCGCTGCGCCGGCACATCGCAGACGTCGTGCTTGCCGGCAAGCCCACAGAGTCGCTGCCGGTGCTCATCGGCGGTATGGCCGCGGGCGTCCGGGGAGCCGGGGAGTACAGGAGGAGATGGCGGAATCGGAGGAGATGACGAGCGCTCAGCTCGTCCGGAGCGGTCGATGCCCCGGCCGCAGGGCGGCTCCACCTCGTAACCCGTGAGCCGTCCCCGTCGGCCCGCCTCCTTTCATCCGTCCGCTCCCTCCGGACCGTCGGCAGCGGCGGAGCCCGAGGATCCGTTGAGCAGCGGCCGCACGATCCGGCCCCACCGCTCCAGCAGCACGTCGCGGTCCGTGTCCTCCCGGTAGAGCACATCGGAGATCGCCATGCCACGCAGCAACTGCACGGTCAGCTCGGCAACCGCCGGGTACGCGGTCGAGGCGGTGAGCTCGGGGCCCATCACCTCGTCGACCACCCGGTACAGGTCCCGACGGGCCGCCCCTTCGGCACGGCGCAGCCCGTCCCGCAGCCGTGGGTTGGTGCGCGCCACCGCCCACAGCTCCATCTCCGCACCGAACGAGGGCCCGCACATGACGGACCGGAGCACGCGCAATGAGCGTGCCAGCGGGTCACCGTCCGGCGATGCCGCCGCCAGTTCCTCGCGCACCACCCGCTCGTTCCGCGCGACGAGCAGACCGATCGCCGCCCCGAACAGGTCCTCACGGGTCGGAAAGTGATGCAGCAGCGCACCCCGGCTGACACCGGCCCGCCGCTGCACCTCCAGGGTCGTCGTCGCCGCGACACCCACCTCGATCAGCGAGTCCACGGCGGCGTCCACGATCCGGGCCCGTGTGGCGGCGCGCTGTTCGTCCCGCCTGCTCATGGCCTCCACTCCTTCACAGTCAGCTCTGACTGCGAAGAGCCATCTCACAGTCAGAGCTGACTGTTAAGGGCGTGCCGTCCCGAATTCCCTCCTCGTCTGTGGTCACGGAGGACAACTCGGCGCAGTCACGGCCGTGCCGGACTCCCCATCAATCCGAGCTCGGCCTGGTGGAGGAGATCGTCGTGGAGGAGATCGTCGTGGTGGGTGAAGAGTGGTGCGAGGCGCTGAAGCTGTGCGGCCTGAACCCTCCACGGTCCGTACGGTTCCCCTGTCGGCCGGCGCCGACGACGACTGCCCGGCCGGAGGCGGCCGCCGGATCGTGCGCGCCCTCGGCTGCCGGCCGGCTCCACGAGATGGACTGCCCCAGGGCACATCCGGTCGACGGCGTGGTGGCCCTCGTCGAGCGGCGCACCGATGGAGAACGCCCCGGCGGGCTGTCCGGCCACGGTGATGTTGCCGGGGTCGGACGCCGAAGGAGGCGACGCTGTCGCGCACCCGGCGCAGGGCGGCCATCTGGTCCTGTAGGGCGAGGTTGGGCCCACTGGCTGCCGAGGGCGGCGAGGTGCAGGAAGCCGCGCTCCCAGGCGGTAGTTGGCGGTGACGAGGACGGCATCGGTCCGGCGGGCGAGGGCCGCTTCGTCGCTGCACCGGGGGCGCGGTAGGGGGCTTGGCCCGGGACTTTTGACGCGGGAGATGCGGCTTGGAAGGACTCGGCGAGCGCGTTGTTCGCCGAGCTGCCGATGGCGCTCATGCTCTGGATCGCGCCCGCCTGGCGGCAGGCGTCGGCGAACCCCCGGCTCGCGTACCGCACGCCGTGGGCGGTGTGCGGGACGGTGTCGGCGGGGAGCACGGACGTGCGCCTCGGCCGCACGGCCAGAGCCCGTGGCCGGCCATGC
The DNA here is from genome assembly GCF_053591955.1 of Streptomyces sp. NPDC002845. NCBI lineage: Bacteria > Bacillati > Actinomycetota > Actinomycetes > Kitasatosporales > Streptomycetaceae > Streptomyces > Streptomyces sp. NPDC002845. The sequence goes on from NZ_JBSFUU010000029.1 coordinate 58,622, forward strand.
GGTGGTCTCTCGGCCGATCTGCCGATCCTGCCGACGGCGGCCGGACCTACCGTGACCAACGCCGCCGGGCTCGCCGCCGTACTCTGGCCGACCCGGCGGCGACCGCGGTGGTTCACCGTGCCGCTGCGCACCGCCGTGCCCGCTGTCTTCTCCCGCGCTGGAGCGCGCATGAGGTCGGTCTAGCCGGTACGGCGCCGGCGTGCGGGGCCCCCGCTCCACCAGAGAGATGGTTCGGGCCTCCCCGTCGCCTCTGGCCGTATCCGCTTGGCCAGGTCGCGCAGGACAGCGTCCAGCAGCGGCCTCCGGCCGCAGGGGCCTCCCGGGACCGGACCACGCACAGGATGCGTGTCGCCGCCCCGGGGTTGAGTACGCCGGGGACCCGGGACCCGGGGGCACCTCCCATGCCCTTAAGGCAGTGGGGGAGCTCCCAACACCCTTCGGGGCGTGCGGCTGAATGGGCTCGCTCCTGCTCAGTCCTCAGGAACGGTGCAGCCGGGCCACAGCGGCTGGGCTTCCCTCGCGCCGACAGGGGCGATGCTTCAGTGGGTGGCGGGGAACGGATGTGAGGCCGTGTTCTACAATCTGATACTCAGTATCAAATTGAGTCCTTGCTGTACCCTTCCTGTATGAGCGAAACCGCCCGTACCTCCGAACAGTCCGCGCGCAAACCGCCCGGCTTGCGTGAGCGCATGCGTGCGACAGTGCGGGCGGAAGTGGTCGAGGTGGCGCACCGCCTCTTCACCGAGCAGGGTTTCGACCGGACGACCGTCGACCAGATCGCCACCGAGGTGGGCCTGTCGCGCGCCAGCCTGTTCCGATATTTCGGCACCAAGGAAGACATCGTCCTGGGAGGCCTGGAGGATTCCGGCCGTCAGATCGCGGAGGCGCTCGCCGCCCGCCCCGACGAAGAGCTGCCCTGGGAGGCACTGCGCCGGGCGTTCGACGTCATCACGCGAATGAACGAGCAGGCGCCCGAGCAGGCACTCAGCTATCTGCGCATGCTCCAGGAGACCCCGTCACTGCGCGCCCGGCACTACGAGAAGCAACTGAGCTGGCAGGAGCTGCTGGTGCCGGAGGTCGCCCGGCGGCTGGGGGCCAACCCTGACCGGCCCGAGGACACCAGGCCGAGTGCAGTGGCCGCCGCCGCGCTCGCCTGCCTGGACGTGGCCGCCACGAGGTGGGTGGCCTGCGAGGGCACTGTCCCGCTGGCCGTGCTGCTCGACCGGGCGATGGGCGCGTTGGCGGAGTAACCCGGCCCGCCGCCCCGTCGGCGCGCTTCCACGCTCGCTGTGCCACGGCGGAAAGTGGCTGCTACCGCACCAAGCGCACGCGCACGCGTACGCGTACGCGCAGGCCTCGCCGCAGCCCGTCCATCACGTCTCCGAGCATCTTCTGGCTGATGGCCGTGTCCGTGAGCCCCACGGTGCCGTGGAACGTCCCCGGGTAGAGGTGGAACTCGGTGGTGGCCCCCGCCTGTACCAACTGCTCTGTACCAACCGCTGCGCGTAGATCATTCCTCCGTCCCGCAGGGGATCGAGCTCGCAGACGTGGACGAACGCCGGCGGCAGCCCGGAGAGGTCCGCGGCGCGGGCCGGGGCCGCATACGCGGGGACGTCGGGGCCGCCGCGGCGGCCCTCGCCGCCCCTCGCCGCCCAGGTAGTGGCTCCAGCAGATCTCGGCGATGGGGCGGTTCCACACCGGGGTGTCGGTGAAGGCTCGCATCAAGGGCGTCTCCGCGCGCGTGCCCCGGGGTGACCTGTGCGGCGGGGCGCTCCGCTTGGGCGGCCGTTCGGCGGTGGGTGCCGTGTGTTTTCCACAGGCGGGGAGTTGTCCACAGGGTCTGACGCGGCCCGTTGACCGGCTGTACCGTCGTCCGCAATTGATGTTCGTGCGTGGGGGAGGCGGTCCGTGTGACCGAGGTCGGTGCGACGGTGGCTGGGACGGCGGCGGTGGCTGGGGCGGTTCGGGAAACCGGGGGCGCGGGTGCGGCTCAGGTTGCTGTGCCCGGAGCCGGTCGGCCGTCGGAGGCCGCGGCGCGGGTGCCGTGGGTGCGCGGGTTCGCCCGGTGGCCCGCGGAGGGGGCGGGGTCACCGAAGGACGAGGGGAAGGCGCTGCGGGCGCGGGTGGGGCGCGGTGCGCACGCGGAGCTGACGCTCACCGCCGACCGCCCGGACGCGGTGGCCGCGGTCGAGGAGTCCAACCGCGGCCGACTGCCCGAGCTCACCCCGATACGGGTCGGCAGGATGGCGGCCAGTCCGTTCACGTTCCTGCGCGGCGCGGCCGGTCTGATGGCGTACGACCTCGCGCGCACGCCCATGACGGGGATCGGCGCCCAGATCTGCGGCGACGCGCACGCGGCGAACTTCGGCCTGTACGCGGACGCGCGCGGCGGCCTGGTCATCGACCTGAACGACTTCGACGAAACCGTGCACGGCCCCTGGGAGTGGGACCTCAAGCGGCTCGCCACCTCGCTCGTACTGGCCGGGCGCGAGGCAGGTGCCGACGAGGAGACGTGCCGTGAGGCGGCCCACGACGCGGCGGGGGCGTACCGCCGCACGATGCGGCTGCTCGCCAAGCTCCCGGTGCTGGACGCGTGGAACGCCATCGCGGACGAGGAGCTGGTCTCCCACACAGACGCGCACGACCTGCTCGGCACGCTGGAGCGGGTCTCGGAGAAGGCACGGGCGAACACGAGCGGACGGTTCGCGGCGAAGTCGACGGAGACGACCGAGAACGGCGGTCGCCGCTTCGTGGACGCCCCGCCCGTGCTCCGGCAGGTCCCCGACGCGGAGGCGGCCGTGGTGGCGACGGCCCTGGAGGAGTACCTCACGACCCTGTCCGAGGACCGCCTCCCGCTCCTGGCCCGCCACACGGTGCACGACGTGGCGTTCCGCGTGGTCGGCACGGGCAGCGTGGGCACGCGCTCGTACGTGGTGCTGCTGCTCGACCACCGGGGCGAACCGCTCGTCCTCCAGGTCAAGGAGGCCCGCTCCTCGGTGCTGCTCCCGCATCTGGAGACGGCAGGGTTCGAGATACCGGACGTGGCGCACGAGGGCCGCCGGGTCGTCCTCGGGCAGAAGCGGATGCAGGTCGTCAGCGACATCCTGCTCGGCTGGACCTCGGTCGACGGGCGTCCCTTCCAGGTCCGCCAGTTCCGCAACCGCAAGGGCAGCGTCGACCCCGCCGCCCTCGCCGCCGACCAGCTCGACGACTACGCCCGCATGACCGGCGCCCTCCTCGCCCGCGCCCACACCCACACCGCCGACCCCCGCCTGATCGCCGGGTACTGCGGCAAGAACGAGGAACTCGACGAGGCGATGGCCACGTTCGCCGTGGCCTACGCGGACCGGACGGAGGCGGATCACTCCGTGCTGGTGGCGGCGGTACGGGAGGGGAGGATCGCGGCGGAGCCGGGGGTTTAGGGGAGCTTGGGGCAGCGGTGCTCTCTGCGTGGAAAGGGGCTGCTCTCTGTGCGAGGGCTCTGCTGTGGAGGGGTCGTGTGGAGGGGGAGCCGTCGCGGCGGGCCGGTGGTGAGGCTCCCCGGGGGCGGGTGGCGGCTCGGGCCGTGGCCTACGCTGGTCGGGTGACGACGCCGGACGCTGAGCGGAACCAGGACGTGCCTTCGGGTGAGGAGGTGCGGGAGCAGGCTGCTGAGCAGGAAGAGGCGGCCGCGGCCGGTGCTGGGGCGGCTTCGGCGGAGTCGGCCGAGTCGGCCGGGGCGTCCTCGGAAGGTGAGGCTCGGCCCGAGGAGCGGCTGGAGCGGGCCGTGCGGGCGGCCGAGCAGGCGTTGATCGAGTACGAGATCGCCGTCGAGACCTTCCGGGTCGAGGTGGAGAACTTCTCGCGGCTGCACCACCAGAAGCTCGGCCCGATGTACGCACGGCTCGACGAACTGGACGCGCAGATCGCCGAGGCGCGGGCCGCGCGCACCGGGAACCCGGAGGACATACGCGCGGCCGAGGAGGCCCGTGCCCGGGTCATGCCCATGCCGGGTGTCGAGGAGCTGTTCCACGGCTGGATGGACTCGGAGGGGCTGTTCCCGGAGGCCGCGGCGATGCTCACCGATCAGTCCGTACGGCCCCCGGAGCGGGTCCGCCCCAGCGACGAGGCCCGCAAGCTCTACCGCGAACTCGTCCGCAAGTCCCACCCCGACCTGGCGCAGGACGAGACCGAGCGCAAGCGGCGCGACGAGTTCATCGCCCGGGTCAACGCCGCCTACGCCCGGGGCGACGAGGCACTGCTCCAGGAGCTCTCCGCGGAGTGGGACGCGGGCCCCGTGCCCGAGGAGTGGAAGCCGAGCCGCGGCGAAGAGCTCTACGCCCGCCTCGAATGGCTCGCCCAGCGCAAGGAACTCCTCACGCGGATCGCCCGGGAACTGGAGGAGGGCGCCATCGGCGCGATGCTCCGCCTCGCCCCGGACGACCCCGACCGGCTCCTCGACGAGGTCGCCGAACAGCTCCTGTCCGAGGTCGCCGCACGCGAGGCGGAACTGGCGGCCATGCTGCGGTAGCCGGAGCCGGAGCCGGAGCCGGCTCAGGCGGCGTCGGGTAGCGTCGGGGGCATGAGTTTCGGAGCTGGTGTGCCCACGGTCGAGGTCGCGGGCCTCAAGGACGGCGACTTCCTGCTGGACGTCCGCGAGGACGACGAGTGGCAGGCGGGTCACGCCGAGGGGGCGCTGCACATCCCCATGAGCGAGTTCGTGGCCCGCTACGGCGAGTTGACTGAGGCCGCACCGCAGGACGGCAGGGTCCACGTGATCTGCCGCAGCGGCGGACGCTCGGCCCAGGTCGCCATGTACCTCCTCCAGCAGGGCATCGACGCCGTGAACGTCGACGGCGGCATGCAGGTCTGGGAAGCCGTGGGCCGCCCGGTGGTGGACGACAAGGGTCAGCAGGGTTTCGTGCTCTAAGCGCTCCGCTGGAAGTGCGGTGATGAACCTGCGGGCCGGTGGGGCTGGTCGCGCCCACGCGGCGGAGCCGCATATCGATACAGCCCCGCGCCCCTTTGGGGCGCGGTACCGCACCGGATTTCGCCAGACCCGCTTAGGGGCGGGTGGGGACGGGCGAGGGCTGCCGTATCCCTGATCTCCACCCCAGCCCTCCACCCCAGCCCTCCACCCCTGACCTCCGGCCCCTGACCTCCACCCCTGACCTCCGGCCCTCTGGCCGTCCCCTCTGACCGCCGCGGTCAGCCCAGGGGATGCGCGGCCAGCAGGTCCCCCAGCGCCTCCTCGTGTGCCGCCGCCGGGCCGAGGGACAGTTCCAGTTGTTTGGCCCAGGCGTGGTAGCGGTGGAGCGGGTAGTCGACGTCGGCGCCGAAGCCGCCGTGCAGATGCTGCGCGGTCTGCACGACTCGTCGTACGCCCTCGGACGCCCAGACCTTGGCGACGGCGACGTCCCCGGCCGCGGGCAGCGCACCCCCCGTCCCCGAACCGAACCGCCCCGAACCGATCCGCCACGCCGCCTGCCACAGTGTCGCCTCCATCGCGCGGAGGTCGATGTACCGGTCGGCGGCCTGTACGGCGACCGCCTGGAAGGTGGCGACCGGGAACCCGAACTGCTCCCGCTTGCCGGTGTACTCGCTGGTCATCGCGAGGACCCCCTCGCCCAGCCCGAGTGCCAGCGCACACGTCCCCGTGGTCAGCAGCAACCTCAGCCGCTCCCAGGACTCCTCCGCCTCGATGACGTACCGGCCGGCGACCCGTGCCGACTCCAGGCACAGTTCGCCCAGCCGTTCCCCGGTCGTGGCGATCTGCTCGGCGAGGACGACCCCCTCGTGGACCCGGGGCACGAGCGCGAGCACGGCACGGCCCGTGGCCGAGGAGTGCGCGGGCACGAGGACGAAGTCGGCGTTGTGCGCCCAGGGCACCGCGGTCTGCACCCCGTCCAGCACCCAGGAACTGTCGCCCTCCTGCCGTGCGGTCACGGCGAGTTCGGCGGGGTCGTGCCCGGTCCGGCCGTGGGCGGCGACCGTCAGCACGACCTCGCCCCGGCCCGCCCGCGCGAGCAGTTCCCCCTTCAACTCCTCGGTTCCGTACGCCTGTACGGCCACCACGGCCGCACTGTTCTCCAGCAACGGCACCCTGGCCAGCACCTTCGCCGACTCGCGCAGCACCAGACAGAGCGCGATGGCGTCCAGCCCCGAACCGCCGTACTCCGGGTCGAGCAGCAGGCTCAGCAGGTCCGCGTCGGCGAGCCGTGCCCACAGCGCACGGTCGAAGTCGTCCGCCACGGCGCCCACGGTGAGCGCGGGGCTCGGCACCCCGTCGGGCGCCACCCCGGAGAACACCGCCCTCGCCGCCTCGACCGACGCCCGCTGTTCCTCGCTGAAGGTGAAGTCCACGGTCCTGTCCTCCCCGGCGGTCCGTTGATCTGACGGAGCGTCAAGATAGAACAGGTTCTACAAGAAGGGAACGGTGCGGCGGCGCCGGCCGGCGCCCAGCGACAGACACCGCTGCTCACCGGCCGTGGGCCGATGCCTCACCGGCCGTGGGCCGATGACTCGCCCCTGTGCATCGATGCCTCACCCGGCCGTACGCCGGTGCCTTACCCACCGCGCACCTGTGCCTCACCCACCGCGCACCCGTGCCTCACCGGTCGAAGTCCAGCTCCACCGTCTCCGTGGCCGGATGCGACTGGCACGCCAGCACATACCCCGCCTCCGTCTCCTCCGTCTCCAGCGCGAAGTTCCGGTCCATCCGCACCTCGCCCGAGACCAGGAAGGCCCGGCAGGTCCCGCACACCCCGCCCTTGCAGGCGTAGGGCGCGTCGGGGCGGTTGCGGAGCACCGTCTCCAGGAGGGATTCGCCGTCCCGTACCGGCCAGGTCCCGCCCCGGCCGTCGAGCCGTGCGGTCACCGTGCTGTGCGCGGGAGCCGGGGAGGCCGTGACAGGAGCGGCAGCCGTGTCTCCCGCGGCCACGTGGAATATCTCCTCGTGGATACGGGTCCTGGGCACGCCCAGCCCGCGCAGCGCCCGCTCCGCCTCCTGCACCAGCCCGAACGGCCCGCACAGGAACCACCCGGCCACCCGCTCCACCGGCAGCAGTGCTGGCAGCAGCCCGGTCAGCCGCTCCTGGTCGAGCCGCCCGGACGGCAGCCCCGCCTGCTGTTCCTCCCGCGAGAGCGCCGTCACCAGCTGGAACCGGTCGGGGAAACGGTCCTTGAGATCGGCGACCTCCTCCAGGAACATCGTCGAGGCCGCCGTCCGGTCGCCCCGTATCAGACAGAACCGGGCATGGGGCTCGTGTGCCAGCAGAGTCGTCACGATCGACAGCACCGGGGTGATCCCGCTGCCGCCCACCACCGCCGCGTACAGCCCGGGGGCGGGCTCCAGCGTGAACCGTCCCGCCGGCGTCATCACCTCCACCTCGTCGCCGACCGAGATCTCCTTCAGCGCGTACGTCGAGAAGGCACCGCCCTCGACCAGCCGCACCCCGACCCGCAGCGTCCGCGGGCCCTCGTCGTCCGCCGCCGGTGCCGGGGAACAGATCGAGTACGTACGGCGTATCTCCGTTCCGTCGGCCAGGCGGCGCAGTGCCAGGTGCTGCCCGGGTGCGTGCCGGTACTCCTCGCGCAGTTCCTCGGGGACCGCGAAGGTGAGGGCCACGGAGTCGTCGGTCAGCCGGTCGACCGCGACCACCGGGAGCGTGTGGAAGCGGGCCATCACAACTCCTTGAAGTGGTCGAACGGTTCACGGCAGGCCAGGCAGCGGCGCAGCGCCTTGCACGCGGTGGACGAGAAGCGGCTGAGCAGCTCGGTGTCGGCGGAGCCGCAGTGCGGGCAGCGGACGGGTTCCGCTTCCTCGGCCGACGTGCGCGTGGGGCCCAACTCCAGGGGCACGGGCCCCAGGTCCCCGTGCACGCGCGGGGGCGCTATCCCGAACTCCCGCAGCTTGCGCCGCCCTTCGGCCGTGATGTCGTCCGTCGACCAGGCGGGCGTGAGCACCGTACGGACGGTGACCTCCCGTATGCCGTGCTCGTGCAGCGCCCGTTCTATGTCCGAGGACATCGCCTCGATGGCGGGGCAGCCGGTGTACGTGGGGGTCAGTTCGACCTCGACCGAGTCGGCGGAGCGGACATGGACGGCGCGCAGCACGCCGAGCTCCGCCAAGCTGAGCACGGGCAGCTCGGGATCGGGCACGGACCCGGCCAGCCTGCGCAGTTCCTCTTCGAGAGAAGTGACGCTCACCATGACGCCCCCGGATGACTCCGGTGCAGATGCTGCATCTCGGCGAGCATGCGCCCGAAGGGCTCGGTGTGCAGCCCCTGCCGCCCGGCGCCCGCGCTCCACGCCCCGGTGCGCGGGCCCTGGGGGAGTTCCAGCGTGGCCCGGCGCAGGACGTCACCCACGGACTCCAGCCAGTCGGCCTCCAGCCGCTCCCCGTCGACGTCCAGGCCGGGTACGGGCTGGAACATCTCCCCGGTGAACCGCCACAGCGCCTCGCACGCCCGCCGTATCCGCTCATGGCTCTCGGCGGTGCCGTCGCCGAGCCGGAGTGTCCACTGCTCGGCGTGGTCCTGGTGGTAGGCGACCTCTTTGACCGCCTTGGCGGCCAGTCCGGCGAACTCGCTCTCTCCGGCGGCCAGCCGGGCGTACAGCAGCCGCTGGTAGGTGGAGAAGTACAGCTGGCGGGCGATCGTGTGGGCGAAGTCGCCGTTCGGCTGCTCGACGAGCTGGAGGTTGCGGAAGGCGCGCTCCTCGCGGAGGTACGCCAGCTCGTCCTCGTCGCCGGCCATGGACAGCAGCACCCGGGCCTGGCCCAGCAGGTCCAGCGCGATGTTGGCCAGGGCGACTTCCTCTTCGAGGACGGGCGCGTGGCCCGCCCACTCCCCCAGGCGGTGCGAGAGCACCAGGGCGTCGTCGCCGAGGGCGAGGGCGGCGGTGGGGCCGGCGGTGACCGTCACAGAATTCACAGGTGCTTCACCCCTTCCGGGATCTCGTAGAACGTCGGATGGCGGTACGGCTTGTCTGCGGCCGGTTCGAAGAACGGGTCCTTCTCGTCGGGCGAGGAGGCCGTGATGGCGGTGGACGGGACGACCCAGATGGAGACGCCCTCGCCGCGCCGGGTGTACAGATCGCGTGCGTTGCGCAGTGCCAGCTCGGCGTCCGGCGCGTGCAGGCTGCCGGCGTGGGTGTGCGAGAGCCCGCGCCGCGAGCGCACGAAGACCTCCCACAGGGGCCAGTCGTTGGTGGTCATGCGCGTGCCTCTCCGTTCCCGGCAGCGTGCTTGGCCGCGTACGCCGCTGCCGCCTCCCGTACCCACGCGCCCTCTTCGTGGGCGCGTCTGCGCTGGGTGATCCGCTGCTCGTTGCACGGGCCGTTGCCCTTGAGGACGTCCCAGAACTCCGGCCAGTCGATCGGGCCGAAGTCGTAGTGGCCCCGCTCCTCGTTCCACTTCAGCTCCGGGTCGGGGAGCGTCAGGCCGAGGGACTCCGCCTGGGGGACGCAGATGTCGACGAAGCGCTGGCGCAGCTCGTCGTTCGAGTGGCGCTTGATCTTCCAGGCCATCGACTGCGCGGAGTGCTGCGACTCGTCGTCGGGCGGGCCGAACATCATCAGGGACGGCCACCACCAGCGGTTCACCGCGTCCTGCGCCATCTCGTGCTGCTCGGGCGTGCCCCTGCCGAGGGCCAGCAGCAGCTCGTACCCCTGACGCTGGTGGAAGGACTCCTCCTTGCAGACGCGGACCATCGCGCGTGCGTACGGCCCGTACGAGCAGCGGCACAGGGGCACCTGGTTGGTGATCGCGGCGCCGTCCACCAGCCAGCCGATCGCCCCGACGTCGGCCCAGGTCAGCGTGGGGTAGTTGAAGATCGAGGAGTACTTCTGGCGGCCGCTGTGCAGCTTGTCGAGCAGCTCCTCGCGGCTGGTGCCGAGGGTCTCCGCCGCGCTGTACAGGTACAGCCCGTGGCCGGCCTCGTCCTGGACCTTGGCCATCAGGATGGCCTTGCGGCGCAGCGAGGGGGCGCGCGTGATCCAGTTGGCCTCCGGCTGCATGCCGATGATCTCGGAGTGTGCGTGCTGCGCTATCTGCCGGATCAGGGTGGAGCGGTAGGCGTCGGGCATCCAGTCGCGTGGCTCGATCCGCTCGTCGGCCGCGACGGCCGCGTCGAAGGCCGTCTCGTACGCCGTCGCGAGCGCGGCCTCGTCCGCCTGGCCGCCCGCCTGCGCACGAGTCGTCTGGTGAGCTGCTGCTGTCGCCATCGGTCTCCCTCGACCTCCGCTCTCCACCGGACTTTCTGTGGAACTCCCTGCCGAGCTCCCGACCGACCGATCGTTCGGTTAGCTCGATTCAATGGTGGGGCGGGCGCCGTAAGGTGTCAACCGCTGTGGATAACTCGCGATCGCCGGGAACGGCCGGCATGACCGGTGTGCGGATGTGACCACTGTGTTCGTCGGGGCTGCGCCGGACGGGTGGGTCTGAGTACCGTTCCGGTTCGAACGCGATGGGCCTCCGGCGGTCGGAGGCGGTACCGGATCGGGCAGCGGGCCGGGCATCGGACGCCGGGAACCCCAGGAGCGCCGGGAGCACCGGCACACCAGGGAACACCGGGAACGCTGGGAATCAGAATCGGAATCGGGGCGGAATGGACGCGTACGACGAGGGCGTGAACGCCTCGCACGGACCGGACGCATCCGAGGACCGTCCGCTGGAAACGCCCATACCCACCGCCCCCGACCCCGCACCCCCCGCCCCCGAGGACCGCGCCGGCGTAGCCGCCCTCCCCCTCCGCCACCAGATAGCCGCGGCCCTCGCTCTGGCTGTCGTCGCCGTGGTCGCCTGCGTCCACATGGGCATGGTGTTCCTGCACGTGGCGCCCTCGAACACGCTCACCAAGCAGCACGGCCGGGCGATAGACGAGTGGGTGTACCCGGAGTTCGAGCAGAACTGGAAGCTCTTCGCGCCCAACCCGCTGCAGCAGAACATCTCGGTCCAGGCGCGGGCCGAGCTGCGCACCGCGGACGGGGATGTCCGCACGACCGGCTGGTACGACCTCTCCGCGCTGGACGGCGCCGTCATCGACGGCAACCTTCTGCCGAGCCACACCCAGCAGAACGAACTGCGCCGGGCCTGGGACTTCTACCTCGCCTCGCACGACGGCGAGAACCGCTCCGACGACCGGCGCGGTGACCTCTCCGAGCGCTATCTGCGCCGCATCGTCGTCCTGCGCCTCGACCGGGAGCAGGCGGCCCGCCCCGGCGATGTCGTCGAACGCGTCCAGGTCCGCTCCCGTACCACCAACGTGCCACCGCCCGAGTGGAGCGAGGAGCAGGTGTCCGACAAGCCCGTCGTCCGTGAGCTGCCCTGGTGGCCGGTGTCCGAGCGGGACGGGGTGGAGGGGAGTGCCGGATGAGCTCTCTCGCCGCCGCGATCGGGCGCGGCATCACCCGTGTCACCGACGCCGCGCTGGGCCCGTACCAGACCGCCGTCGTCCGGATCGGCTTCGCCGCGACCTGGCTGCTGTTCCTGCTGCGCGAGTTCCCGCACCGCCAGGAGATGTACGGGCCCGACGGTCCGTGGAGCTTCGACCTCGCCCAGCAGCTCATCGCGGGCAACGGCGCCTTCACGGTCCTGATGTGGTCCGACAGCCAGGTCTGGTTCGAGATCGTCTACGCCGTCGCCGTGCTGTCGAGCGTCCTGCTGCTGCTCGGCTGGCGCACCCGCACGATGAGCGTGCTCTTCATGGTCGGCGTCCTGTCGCTGCAGAACCGCAGTGTCTTCATGGGGGACGGCGGCGACAACGTCATCCACCTGATGGCGATCTATCTCGTCTTCATGTGCTGCGGTCAGGTGTGGTCCCTGGACGCGCGGCGGGCGGAGCGTGAGCGGGACGCACGCGCGCGTGGGGACCGTTTTTCCGCCGACCGGGCCGGACCGGTCCTGTGGGCCGTACTCGGCTTCCTGCTGGCGGCGGCCACCCTTGCCGGGAAGCTGGACGGTGGATTCCTGGGCGGCTGGCTGACGGTCTTCTGGGGCCTGTGGGCGGTGCAGGGCCTGTGGTGGGCCGTCGGCCGCCGGGCCCCGGGCGGTGACTTCCGGACCCTGCTCGACCTCGTCGCCAACCTCGTCCACAACGCAGCCCTGTTCGTGATCATGGCCGAGGCGTGTCTGATCTACGCGACCGCCGGCTGGTACAAGATCCAGGGCACCCGCTGGCAGGACGGCACCGCGGTCTACTACCCGCTCCACCTGGACTACTTCTCGCCCTGGCCCGCCCTGTCCGACCTGCTGTCCTCGAACGGCGTCATGGTGATGCTGATCACGTACGGGACGGTCGCCGTGCAGGTCGCCTTCCCGTTCACGCTGTTCAACCGGCGCGTCAAGAACGTCCTGCTGGCGCTGATGATCACCGAGCACGCCGTGATCGCCGTCGTCCTGGGGCTGCCGTTCTTCTCGCTCGCGATGATCGCCGCCGACGCCGTGTTCCTGCCGACCGCCTTCCTCCAGCGCATGGGCGGACGGGCGGCACGCGCGCGTGAACGGCTGTTCCGGGGCCGCGGCCGTATCAAGCTGCCGGGACAGCGAGAGCCGCGGGAGAGCGACCCGGAGGCGGCCGAGCAGCCGCACGTAGGCTTCACGGCATGAACGATCCGGTACGTCTGTGGCGGCGGCTCGCCCCCGCCGCCGTGCTGCTCGACGGCTTCCACGCCCTGAAGCACGCGGTGCGCTTCCGGGCCGAGGTCCCGGTGGCCGTCACCAGCAGCCGACGGGCCGCGCTCGCCCTCGCCGACGAGCTGGCCCCGGACGTACGGGACACGCTGGACGCGCTCCTGACCGAGGTCCCGGAGGAGACGTACGCGACCCTCGTGCCGCGACCGCACCCCACCGCGGTCGCCGCGCTGGCCGTGCGCCCGTCCCGCGAGGCCAACCTCGAAGCCCTCACCCGCAGCCCCCGCACCGCCCCGGTCGTCGTGCTCGACAACCCGCGCAACCTGGGCAACGCCGGTGCCGTGATCCGTCTCGCGGCGGGCTTCGGCGCGACCGGCGTGGTCACCACGGGCACCCTCGACCCCTGGCACCCCACGGTCGTGCGCGGCGGGGCCGGGCTGCACTTCGCGACCGCCGTGGAGCGGCTGAGCGTGGCCGAGCTGCCGCCGGGCCCGGTGTTCGCGCTGGATCCGGAGGGCGACGACATCCGCGGGCTGAATCTGCCCGACGAGGCCGTGCTCGCCTTCGGCTCCGAGCGCACCGGCCTGTCCGCCGAACTCAGGGCCCGCGTCGACCACCTGGTGGCCCTGCCGATGCGCCCCCAGGTCTCCAGCTACAACCTCGCGACCAGTGTGGCCATGACGCTGTACCACTGGAGCGCCACCGGGGGCGCACCAACGCCTTCCTAGGCCTCCCGGCGGACTTCCACCACGCGGAACCGGTTCGCCACGAACGCCCCGTCGCACAGGGCCGCGTTGGCCGCCGGGTTGCCGCCCGAGCCGTGGAAGTCGGAGAAGGCCGCGGTCTGGTTGACGTACACCCCGCCGGTGAGGTTGAGGGACAGCTGGGCGCACTCCTCCAGGCAGGCCTCCTCGATCGCCTCGGCCACCTCCTCGGAGGTGGTGTACGCGCCGACCGTCATCGCGCCCTTGTCGCTGATGGTCCGGCGCAGCAGCGCCACCGCGTCCGCCGCCGAGTCGACCGCCACGGCGAAGGAGACCGGGCCGAAGCACTCGCTCATGTAGGCCGCCTCGGCATCCGGCTTGGTGCCGTCGAGCTTCACGATGACCGGAGTGCGGACCGTCGCCCCGGGGAACTCCGGGTTGGTGATCTCCCGAGAGGCGAGGGCGACTTCGCCGAGCCCGGCGGCCGCCTCCAGACGGGCCTTCACGTCCGGGTTCACGATGGCGCCGAGCAGGGCGTTCGCGCGCGCGTCGTCCCCGAGGAGGCCGCCGACCGAGGCGGCGAGATCGGCCACGACCTCGTCGTACGACTTGGGGCCCTCGTCCGTGGTGATGCCGTCCCGGGGGACGAGGAGGTTCTGCGGGGTGGTGCACATCTGGCCGCTGTACAGGGACAGCGAGAAGGCCAGGTTCGACAGCATCCCCTTGTAGTTGTCGGTCGACTCCACGATCACCGTGTTGACGCCGGCCTTCTCCGTGTAGACCTGCGCCTGGCGGGCGTTGGCCTCCAGCCAGTCGCCGAACGCGGTCGAACCCGTGTAGTCGATGACGCGGATCTCCGGGCGCACGGCCAGGGTCTTGGCGATGCCCTCGCCGGGGCGCTCGGCGGCCAGGGCCACCAGGTTCGGGTCGAAGCCGGCCTCGGCGAGCACCTCGCGCGCGACCCGCACGGTGAGCGCGAGCGGCAGCACCGCGCGCGGGTGGGGCTTCACGAGGACCGCGTTGCCGGTGGCGAGGGACGCGAACAGGCCCGGGTAGCCGTTCCACGTCGGGAAGGTGTTGCAGCCGATGAGCAGCGCGATCCCGCGCGGGACGGGTGTGAACCGCTTGTTCAGCGCGAGCGCGTCGCGCTTGCCCTGGGGCTTGGTCCACTCCGCGGTGTCGGGCGTGCGGATCTGCTCCACGTACGCGTACGCCACCGCCTCCATGCCGCGGTCCTGCGCGTGCGGCCCGCCCGCCTGGAACGCCATCATGAAGGCCTGGCCGGAGGTGTGCATGACCGCGTGCGCGAACTCGTGCGTGCGGTCGCTGATCCGCTTGAGGATCTCCAGGCACACCACCGCGCGCGTCTCCGCGCCCGCGTCGCGCCATGCGCGCTGCCCCGCGCGCATGGCGGGCAGCAGCGCGTCGATGTCCGCGTGCGGGTAGGTGACGCCCAGCTCGATGCCGTACGGCGACACTTCGCCGCCCACCCAGTCGTCCGTGCCTGGCTGGCCGAGGTCGAGACGGGTGCCGAGGAGGGCGTCGAAGGCGGCCTTTCCCTCCGCCATGCCCAGGCTGCCGTTCTCGCCGTACGCCTTGGGGTGCTCGGGGTGCGGGGACCAGTACGCGCGCGTGCGGATCGCTTCCAGCGCCTGGTCGAGGGTGGGCCGGTGCTTCGCGATCAGCTGGTGGGCGGTCGGTTCGGCGGCCATGGTTGACCAACTCCTCCTCTGACCGGCTCCTCGTCGAGCCGGTGAGCTGGGCAGGAACACGAGGACAGAGTTAGAGTAACCGAACGATCGGTCGGGACAAGGGGGTCCGCCGCATCTGTGGAAAACCCCGTGCGGGAGGATCGCGAGCATGACAGCACTCGACCTCAGCAGCCCCGTGGCCGTCGTCGGCACCGGCACCATGGGCCAGGGCATCGCCCAGGTCGCGCTGGTCGCGGGCCATCCCGTGCGGCTGTACGACGCCGTCCCCGGCCGCGCCCGGGACGCGGCCGACGCGATCGGCGCCCGGCTCGACCGGCTCGTCGAGAAGGACCGGCTCAGCGGCGCCGACCGGGATGCCGCCCGCGCGCGGCTGCGCGCCGCCGGAAGCCTCACCGAACTCGCGGACTGCACCCTCGTCGTCGAGGCCGTCGTCGAACGGCTCGACGTGAAGCAGGAGCTGTTCCGGGAACTGGAGGACGTCGTCGGCGAGGACTGTCTGCTCGCCACCAACACCTCGTCCCTGTCCGTCACGGCCATCGGCGGCGCCCTGCGGTGCGCCGGACGGTTCGTCGGACTGCACTTCTTCAACCCGGCGCCGCTGCTGCCGCTGGTGGAGGTCGTCTCCGGGTTCGCGACCGACGTCACGTCGGCCACGCGCGCGTACGAGACGGCCCGCGCCTGGGGCAAGGCCCCGGTCGCCTGCGCCGACACCCCCGGCTTCATCGTCAACCGCATCGCGCGGCCCTTCTACGCCGAGGCCTTCGCCGTCCACGAGGCCCAGGCCGCCGACCCCGCCACCATCGACGCGGTGCTGCGCGAGTCCGGCGGCTTCCGGATGGGCGCCTTCGAGCTGACCGACCTGATCGGGCAGGACGTCAACGAGTCCGTCACGCACTCCGTGTGGCAGGCCTTCTTCCAGGACGTGCGGTTCACGCCCTCGCTGGCCCAGCGGCGGCTCGTCGAGTCGGGCCGGCTCGGCCGCAAGACGGGACTCGGCTGGTACGACTACGGGGACGGCGCCGAGCGCCCCGAGCCCCACACCGCGGAACGGGCCCAGCCGCCCGCGTACGTCGTCGCCGAGGGCGACCTGGGCCCCGCCTCCGAACTGCTCGCGCTGATCCGCGAGGCGGGCATACCCGTCCGCGAGGAGGACGAGGACAACGGCACCCGCCTGGTGCTGCCCAGTGGCGGCCAGCTGGTCCTCGCCGACGGCCAGACCTCCGTGGAATTCCGGGACGTCGTCTACTTCGACCTCGCACTCGACTACCGCCGGGCCACCCGCATCGCCCTGTCCGCCTCCCAGGACACCTCTCCGCAGACCCTCGCCGAGGCCACCGGGCTCTTCCAGGCGCTCGGCAAGGACGTCAGCGTCATCGGGGACGTGCCCGGCATGATCGTGGCCCGCACGGTGGCCCGGATCGTCGACCTCGCGCACGACGCCGTCGCCAAGGGCGTCGCCACCGAGGAGGACATCGACACGGCGATGCGCCTGGGCGTCAACTATCCGCTCGGGCCCTTCGAATGGAGCCGCAGGCTCGGCCGCAGCTGGGCGTACGCCCTCCTCGACGACCTGCACCTGCGCGACCCCTCGGGGCGCTACGCGCCGTCCCTCGCGCTGTACCGCCACGCGTACGCCTCCGACAAGCGGGAGGGCAGCTCCTCGTGACCACCGCCAAGCGTGACACGTACACCCCGGAGACGCTGCTCGCCGTCGCCGTCCAGGTGTTCAACGAACGCGGCTACGACGGCACCTCCATGGAGCACCTCTCCAAGGCGGCCGGGATCTCCAAGTCGTCGATATACCACCACGTGGCGGGCAAGGAGGAGCTGCTGCGGCGCGCCGTCAGCCGGGCGCTGGACGGCCTCTTCGGGATCCTCGACGAGGAGCACGCGCGCGTGGGGCGTGCAGTGGAGCGCCTGGAGTACGTCGTCCGGCGCATGGTCGAGGTGCTCACCGCCGAACTGCCGTACGTGACCCTGCTGCTGCGCGTGCGCGGCAACACCGACACCGAGCGCTGGGCCCTGGAGCGGCGCCGCGACTTCGACCACCGGGTCGCCGATCTGCTGAAGGCCGCGGCCGCCGACGGGGACGTACGCGGTGACATGGAGGTCCGGCTGGCGACCCGGCTCGTCTTCGGGATGATCAACTCGATTGCGGAGTGGTACCGGCCGGACGGGCGGGGCAGCGGCCCGCGCGAAGTGGCGGACGCGGTGGTGCGGCTGGTCTTCGCCGGGCTCCGCACCCAGGAGTGATCAGCTCTCCGGCTCCAGGTCCTCCTCCTCGAACACCAGCAGCGTGCGTGTGCTGAGCACCTCCGGGATGGCCTGGAGGCGGGTGAGGACCAGCTCGCGCAGGGCCCGGTTGTCCGGGGTGTGCACGAGGAGCAGGACGTCGAAGTCCCCGCCCACCAGGGAGATGTGGGAGGCGCCCGGGAGCACTCTGAGCTGCTCGCGGACCGTGCGCCAGGAGTTCTGCACGATCTTGAGGGTGATGTAGGCCGAGGTGCTCTGCCCGGCGCGCTCGTGGTCCACGCGCGCCCCGAAGCCGCGGATCACGCCGTCCTCGATGAGCCGGTTGATCCGGGCGTAGGCGTTGGCGCGGGACACGTGGACGCGCTCGGCGACGGAGCGTATCGAGGCGCGGCCGTCCGCCTGGAGCATGCGCAGGATGTCCTGATCTATCGCGTCCAGCGGTCGCGGGGGCGGCAGGGCCGGGCCGTGCTCCGGCGGCTCGGCCATTTGTTCAGGTGCCATGTCCCCCCGCCTCCCTACCATGGACGTACTGCGTTCATTTGAGGCTGTGCAGAACCGTTTGTCCACAGCCTGGCGGTGCCTGTAGCCAAAATGTGCCGACGACCGAACAATCGGTAGGTGAGGCGCATCACATCCGAAGCGCCTGTCCAAAGCCGCTCCCACGAGGAGGTGCCGACATGACGGTCATGGAGCAGCGGGGCGCGTACCGGCCCACGCCGCCGCCCGCCTGGCAGCCCCGCACCGACCCCGCTCCGCTGCTGCCGGACGCGCGGCCGTACCGTGTCCTGGGCACCGAGGCGGCAGCCCAGGCGGACCCCGCCCTGCTGCGCCGCCTGTACGCGGAGCTGGTGCGCGGCCGCCGGTACAACGCGCAGGCCACCGCCCTCACCAAGCAGGGCAGGCTCGCCGTCTACCCCTCCAGCACCGGCCAGGAGGCCTGCGAGGTCGCCGCCGCGCTCGCCCTCGAAGAGCGGGACTGGCTCTTCCCCAGCTACCGCGACACGCTCGCCGCCGTCGCCCGCGGCCTCGACCCCGTCCAGGCGCTCACCCTCCTGCGCGGCGACTGGCACACCGGCTACGACCCCCACGAGCACCGTGTCGCGCCCCTGTGCACCCCCCTCGCGACCCAGCTCCCGCACGCCGTCGGCCTCGCGCACGCCGCCCGCCTCAAGGGCGACGACGTGGTCGCGCTCGCCCTGGTCGGCGACGGCGGCACCAGCGAGGGCGACTTCCACGAGGCGCTGAACTTCGCCGCCGTATGGCAGGCCCCCGTCGTCTTCCTCGTCCAGAACAACGGCTTCGCGATCTCCGTCCCGCTCGCCAAGCAGACCGCCGCCCCGTCGCTGGCCCACAAGGCCGTCGGCTACGGGATGCCGGGCCGCCTGGTCGACGGCAACGACGCGGCCGCCGTGCACCAGGTGCTCGCCGAAGCCGTGGCCCACGCGCGCGCGGGTGGCGGCCCGACGCTGGTCGAGGCCGTGACGTACCGCATCGACGCCCACACGAACGCCGACGACGCGACCCGCTACCGCGGCGACGCCGAGGTCGAGCCCTGGCGCGGGCACGACCCGATCGCACTCCTGGAGCACGAGCTGACCGAGCGCGCCCTGCTCGACGAGGCCGGGATGCAGGCCGCGCGGGACGACGCCGAGGCGATGGCCGCGGACCTGCGCGAACGCATGAACCAGGACCCGGTGCTCGACCCCATGGACCTGTTCGCCCATGTGTACGCCGAGCCCACCCCCCAACTGCGCGAGCAGGAGGCCCAGCTGCGGGCCGAGTTCGAAGCGGAGGCCGAGTCGGAAGGTGAGGGACGATGACCACCGTCGCCCTCAAGCCCGCCACCATGGCGCAGGCCCTCACGCGCGCGTTGCGCGATGCCATGGCTCAGGACCCCACCGTGCACGTCATGGGCGAGGACGTCGGCACCCTCGGCGGCGTCTTCCGCGTCACCGACGGGCTCGCCGAGGAGTTCGGCGAGGACCGCTGCACCGACACACCGCTCGCCGAGGCGGGCATCCTCGGTACGGCCGTCGGCATGGCGATGTACGGGATGCGGCCGGTCGTCGAGATGCAGTTCGACGCGTTCGCCTACCCGGCGTTCGAGCAGCTGATCAGCCACGTCGCGCGCATGCGCAACCGCACGCGCGGGGCGATGCCCCTGCCGATCACCATCCGTGTCCCGTACGGCGGCGGAATCGGCGGCGTCGAGCACCACAGCGACTCCTCCGAGGCGTACTACATGGCCACTCCGGGGCTCCATGTCGTCACGCCCGCGACGGTCGCCGACGCCTACGGGCTGCTGCGCGCGGCCATCGCCTCCGACGACCCGGTCGTCTTCCTGGAGCCCAAGCGGCTGTACTGGTCGAAGGACACCTGGAACCCGGACGCGCCGCTGGCCGTTGAACCGATCGGCCGCGCGGCGGTGCGGCGCTCGGGCCGG
Organism: Streptomyces sp. NPDC002845; assembly: GCF_053591955.1. Lineage (NCBI taxonomy): Bacteria > Bacillati > Actinomycetota > Actinomycetes > Kitasatosporales > Streptomycetaceae > Streptomyces > Streptomyces sp. NPDC002845. The sequence goes on from NZ_JBSFUU010000029.1 coordinate 78,344, forward strand.
AGCGCCACGCTCATCACGTACGGGCCGTCCGTGCCCGTCTGCCTGGAGGCGGCCGAGGCAGCCCGCGCCGAGGGCTGGGACCTCGAAGTCGTCGACCTGCGCTCCCTGGTCCCCTTCGACGAGGAGACGGTCTGCGCGTCGGTACGGCGGACCGGGCGCGCGGTGATCGTGCACGAGTCCGGCGGCTTCGGCGGCCCGGGCGGCGAACTCGCGGCCCGTGTCACCGAGCGCTGCTTCCACTACCTGGAGGCACCGGTGCTGCGCGTCGCCGGGTTCGACATCCCGTACCCGCCGCCGATGCTGGAGCGGCACCATCTGCCCGGCGTCGACCGGATCCTGGACGCCGTGGGGCGTCTGCAGTGGGAGGCGGAGCGCTGATGCCCCAGGTGCTGGAGTTCAAGCTGCCCGACCTCGGCGAGGGACTCACCGAGGCGGAGATCGTGCGCTGGCTGGTGCGGGTCGGAGACGTCGTCGCCGTCGATCAGCCGGTCGTCGAGGTCGAGACGGCCAAGGCGATGGTCGAGGTCCCCTGCCCCTATGGCGGCGTGGTCACCGCCCGCTTCGGCGAGGAGGGCACGGAACTGCCCGTGGGCGCACCCCTGCTGACGGTCGCCGTGGGCGCCCCCGCCAAGGGCGACCAGGGCTCCGGCAACGTCCTGGTCGGCTACGGCACCGGGGCGCCTCCGGCGCGGCGGAAGAGGGTGCGGGTTCCCGAGGGGACCTCACGGGGTGGGGCGGCTCAGCTCTCCGAGCCCTCCGAGCCCGTCGCGGTCGCCCCGGAGCGCCCGTACGGCCCTGTCCCGGTGATCTCCCCGCTGGTACGCCGGCTCGCCCGCGAGAACGGCCTGGACCTGCGGCAGCTCAAGGGCTCCGGCCCCGACGGGCTGATCCTGCGCGCGGACGTGGAGCGCGCCCTGCGGGCCGCCACAGCGCCCAGCCCGGCGGTACCCGCCCCTACGGCGCCGGCACCCGCCCCCACGGCGCCCGCACCCGCGCGCACGGAGACCGGCAGCCGCATCCCCCTCCGTGGCGTCCGCGGTGCCGTCGCCGACAAGCTCTCCCGGAGTCGGCGAGAGATCCCCGACGCCACCTGCTGGGTGGACGCCGACGCGACGGAACTCATGCACGCGCGCACAGCCATGCAGCGCTTGTCTGGGGGACACCCCCAGACCCCCAAGACCGGCGGCCCCAAGATCTCCCTGCTCGCGCTCCTCGCCCGGATCTGCACCGCCGCCCTCGCCCGGTTCCCCGAGCTCAACTCCACCGTCGACATGGACGCCCGTGAGGTCGTACGGCTCGACGAGGTGCACCTCGGGTTCGCCGTCCAGACCGAGCGGGGGCTGGTCGTGCCCGTCGTACGGGACGCGCAGGCGCGGGACGCGGAGTCGCTGACCGCCGAGTTCGCGCGGCTGACGGAGGCCGCGCGGACCGGGACGCTGACGCCCGGTGAACTCACCGGCGGGACCTTCACGCTGAACAACTACGGGGTGTTCGGCGTCGACGGTTCCACGCCGATCATCAACCACCCCGAGGCGGCCATGCTCGGCGTCGGCCGGATCGTCCCCAAGCCCTGGGTCCACCAGGGCGAGCTGGCGGTACGGCAGGTCGTGCAGCTCTCGCTGACCTTCGACCACCGGGTGTGCGACGGCGGCACGGCGGGCGGTTTCCTGCGGTACGTCGCGGACTGCGTCGAACAGCCGGCGGTGCTCCTCCGTTCCCTGTGATCGCCAGGGCACGCATACTCGGGGGGTGACCACGTACGAACCCCCTGGCGACCCCGGCACCGAGCCCTACGACGCCGTCGTGCTCGCCGGGGGCGCCGCCCGTCGGCTCGGCGGCGCGGACAAGCCCGCCGTCCGGGTCGGCGGCCGGGCGCTGCTCGACCGGGTGCTGGCCGCCTGCGCCGGTGCCCGGACCACCGTGGTCGTGGCCGACCCCCGGCCGACCGCGCGCCCCGTGGAGTGGGCCCGCGAGGAGCCCCCCGGCGGCGGACCCCTCGCCGCGCTGGAGGCCGGACTCCGGCACACCACCGCGCCGTATGCCGTCGTGCTCTCCGCCGACCTGCCGTTCCTCGACGAGGGGACGGTGCGGCGGCTGCTCAGCGCGTTTCACACGGAGGACGACGGAGCGCTGCTCACCGACCCCCGCGGACGCGACCAGACGCTCGTGGCCGTGTACCGGGCCGAGGCCCTGCGCCGCGAGTTCGGGAAGCTCACCGCCGAACACGGCAGCCTCACCGGCCTCCCCCTGCGGCTTCTCACCGCCGGACTGCGCCTCACCCGTATCTCCGACCCCGTCGCGTCCTTCGACTGCGACACCTGGGACGACATCGCCGCCGCCCGAGCACAGATCAGGGAGCATGGGCACGTGTTGGATGAATGGATTTCCGCAGTCAAGGACGAACTGGGCATCGACCTGGACGTCGACACCGGCATGCTGCTCGACCTCGCCCGCGACGCCGCCCACTCGGTGGCCCGGCCCGCGGCCCCGCTGACCACGTTCCTCGTCGGGTACGCCGCGGCCCGGGCCGAGGGAGGCCCGGAGGCGGTCGCCGAAGCGGCCCGCAAGGCCGCGGCCCTCGCCCTGCGCTGGGCGGACGAAGAGAGCCCGGCCGCCCCCGACCCCGAGCCGGACGCCGGATGACCGCCCAGGACGCCGACGAACTCGACGTGGACGTGGAGGAGGCGCTCGCGGTGGCCAACGACCGGGGCGACCGGGACAACCGCGGGCCGAGCGAGCCCCGGCCCACCCCGGGCGCCTCCCACACCCACCCCGCCAAGGACACCCACCACCGGGCCACCCCCTGGCCCGAGGCCCGCGCCCTCGCCGAACGCGCAGCCCGGTCCGTCCGGCGCCGCACCCCCGGCACCCCCGTCCCGGTCCCCCTCGACCACGCCCTCGACCTCGTCCTCGCTGCCCCCCTCACGGCGCTCACCGACCTCCCGTCCTTCGACAGCTCCGCGATGGACGGCTGGGCGGTGGCAGGCCCCGGCCCCTGGGACGTACGCGACGAGGGTGTACTCGCCGGGCACGCGCGGCCGGAGCCCCTGACCGACGGGGAAGCCGTCCGGATCGCCACCGGTGCCCGTATCCCCCCGGACACGACAGCCGTCCTGCGCAGCGAACACGGACGAACCGACGAGAAGGGGCGGCTGCACCCCACCCGCGAGGTCGTGCCCGGCCAGGACATCCGCCCGCGCGCCCAGGAGTGCCGCAGCGGCGACCAGCTCCTGCCGCTGGGGACGCAGGTCACCCCGGCCGTGCTCGGGCTCGCCGCGGCCGCCGGGTACGACACGGTCTCCGTGATCCCCCGTCCGCGCGCCGAAGTGCTGGTCCTCGGCGACGAGTTGCTCACCGAGGGGCTCCCGCACGACGGGCTGATCCGGGACGCGCTGGGCCCGATGCTGCCGCCCTGGCTGCGGGCGCTCGGCGCCGAGGTGACCGCCGTACGCAGGCTCGGTGACGACGCCGAAGCCCTGCACGAGGCCCTGAAGCACTCGTCCGCCGACCTGATCGTCACCACCGGCGGCACCGCCTCGGGTCCCGTCGACCACGTCCACCCCACCCTGCTCCGCCTCGGTGCCGAACTCCTCGTGGACGGCGTCAAGGTGCGCCCGGGGCACCCGATGCTGCTGGCCCGTACCAAGGAGAACCAGCACCTCGTCGGCCTCCCCGGCAACCCCCTGGCCGCCGTCTCCGGCCTGCTCACCCTCGCCGAGCCGCTCCTGCGGACCCTCTCGGGACGCGCTGCCCTGGAGCCGTACGCGGCGCTCCTGGCGGACGCGGTGCACGGGCACCCGTACGACACCCGGCTCATCCCCGTCGCCCTGCGTGGCGACCGGGCCGTACCGCTGCACTACAACGGCCCGGCCATGCTGCGCGGTATCGCCGCCGCCGAGGCCCTCGCCGTCGTACCGCCCGGCGGCGCCCGCCCTGGCCAGGAGCTGGAACTGCTCGATCTGCCGTGGGCGACCGCCGGAATCCAGGTGTGTTTCACGTGAAACAAGTCGTACTCAAACAAGTCGTGTTTCACGTGAAACAACGGGCAGATGGGGATCTACGCCGAATCGGGGAGTGTTTCAGGTGAAACTTCCGGGCCATGATGTGATCGCCCGGCAAGCGGACGAGAGTTTCGTGACCCACCAGGTGAAACTCCCGCAGAGGGCGATCGAACGCCCCATCCGCCAGGTCGGCAGACGGCTTGCGATGGCCCTGTTCGTACTGGTCGTGACCGCTCTGATCGCGTATGCCGATCGTGACGGTTACATCGACAGCTCCGACGGCACCGTCGACCTGCTCGACGCCTTCTACTACGCGACCGTCTCCCTCTCCACCACCGGATACGGAGACATCTCCCCGGTCAGTGACGCCGCCCGGCTCACCAACATCCTGGTGGTTACACCCCTGCGCGTGCTGTTCCTGATCATCCTGGTCGGCACCACACTCGAAGTCCTCACGGAACGCACACGCGAGGAATGGCGACTCAACCGCTGGAGGACGATCTTGAGGGACCACACCGTTGTCGTCGGCTTCGGAACGAAGGGGCGGTCGGCGATCCAGACCGTCTGCGGGTCGGGGCTGAAGAAGGAGCAGGTCGTCGTGGTCGACCCCAGCTCCAAGGTCGTCGACGCGGCCGCGGCCGACGGGTACGCGGGGGTCGTCGGGGACGCGACCCGCAGTGATGTGCTGTTGCGGGCCGAGGTGCAGAAGGCGCGGCAGATCATCATCGCCACCCAGCGGGACGACACCGCCGTTCTCGTCGCGCTCACCGCCCGGCAGCTCAACCGTGGGGCGAAGATCGTGGCCGCCGTGCGCGAGGAGGAGAACGCGCCGCTGCTGAAGCAGTCCGGGGCCGATGTCGTCATCACCAGCGCCAGCGCGGCCGGGCGGCTGCTCGGGCTCTCCGTGCTCAGCCCCGCCGCGGGCATGGTCATGGAGGACCTCATCCAGCAGGGCAGCGGACTCGACATCGTCGAACGGCCGGTCGTCAAGGCCGAGGTGGGTCTCAGCCCGCGGGAGACGGGTGACCTGGTGGTGAGCGTGCTGCGCGGGCACCGTGTGCTCGGATACGACGATCCGGCCGTCGGCGGACTCCAGCTGACGGACCGGCTCATCACCATAGTGCGGGTCACGCGGGGCGCGAAGGTCACGCCCGACCTCCGGCCCCTCCCGCGTGACTGAGGACGCCCGCGCACGGTCGGCGGGCGCCCTCAGTCGTACGGCTGACCGTTACTTGCGGTTGTACAGCCGCATCGTGATCGGCCCGAAGACCAGCACAAGCAGGGCCGACCAGCCCAGAGTCCAGGCGATCTCCGTGGCCGGCCAGTCGCCCGCCATCAGCTCCCGCACCGCCGAAGCCAGATGAGTGACCGGGCTGTTGTTGACGAAGGCCTGGAGCCAGCCCGGCATGGTGCTCGGGTCGACGAAGACATTGGACAGGAAGGTCAGCGGGAAGATCACCATCATGCTGACGCCCATGACCGACTTCTCGGTGCGCAGCAGCAGCCCGAACATCGTCCAGATCCACGAGAACGCGAACGAGAAGACGATCAAAAGCGCGATCCCGGCGACCACGCCCACGAAGCCGCCGTCCGCGCGGTAGCCCAGGATCAGGCCCACGGTGAGCATCACGAGGGACGCGATCGCGTAGCGCAGGGCGTCGCCCAGCAGATAGCCGACCATCGTCGACGGCCGCCAGATGGGCAGGCTGCGGAAGCGGTCGAAGACGCCCTTCTCGATGTCCGTGTTGACCGAGACACCCGTGTACATCGTGATCATCACGACCGACATCACGAGGATGCCCGGCAGCAGGAACTGGATGTACTCCTTCGGCGATCCGGCCAGCGCGCCGCCGAAGAGGTACGTATACATCAGCACCATCATGATCGGGAAGGCGGTGACGTCGAAGAGCTGCTCGGGTACGTGTTTGATCTTGAGCATGGCCCGCCAGCCGAAGGTCAGCGAGGCCGACAGGGCGCTGGGCCGCGGCGGCCGCTCCTTGGCGATGAGCAGCTCGGCGAGCGACTCGGTGCTGACGGGGGCGAGTTCCTTGCTCTCGGTGGTGGTCGCGGTGCTCATGCGGCTGCCTCGCTCGTCGTCTCGTGCGCCTGCGTCTCGTCGGTCTTCGTGCCGTCGGTCTTCGTGTTGCCGGTCTTCGTGTCGTGTCCGGTGAGGGCGAGGAAGACCTCGTCCAGGCTGGGCTGGCCCAGCGAGAAGTTGTCGACGGTGATGCCGCTGCGGGCCAGCTCGGCGAGCGCCCGGGCCGCCTGCTCGGCGGCGCCCTGCCCGTTCGCGCCGCCGGCGCCGACGCGCGCCGTCAGCGCCACCGGGTCGGGCTCGCGCTGCACATCCGCGTTCAGCGCGATCCGCAGCACCTCCTCCGCCTCCGGACGCTGCTCGGCATCGCGCAGCCGCAGATGGACGGAACCGGCGCCGACGGACGCCTTCAACTCGCCCTTGGTGCCCTCCGCGATCACCCTGCCGTGGTCGATGACGGCGATCCGGGACGCCAGCTGGTCGGCCTCGTCCAGATACTGCGTGGTCAGCAGCACCGTCGTGCCCTGGGAGACCACCGCGCGCACGATGTCCCACACCTGGTTGCGGCTGCGCGGGTCGAGGCCGGTCGTCGGCTCGTCGAGGAAGAGCAGGTCGGGCGTGTTCAGGATGGACGCGGCGATGTCGATACGGCGCCGCATACCGCCCGAGTAGTGCTTGACCTGCTTCTCGGCCGCCTCGCTCAGCCCGAAGGCCGCCAGCAGCTGGTCGCCGCGCTCCCGTGCGGCCTTCTTGCCGTGCCCGAGGAGCCGGCCGAGCAGCACCAGGTTCTCGGCGCCGGTCAGGTCCTCGTCCACGGACGCGTACTGGCCGGTGAGGCTCACCCTGCCGCGTACCTCGTCGGCCTCGCGCACGACGTCGTGGCCGAAGATGTGCGCCTCGCCGCCGTCCGGGCGCAGCAGGGTGGCGAGCATCTTCACGGTGGTGGTCTTTCCGGCGCCGTTCGGGCCGAGGACGCCGTAGACCGTGCCGGTCGGCACGGCCAGGTCGACGCCGTCTACGGCCCGGGTCTCGCCGAATGTCTTCACCAGACCCGCTGTCTCGATCGCGAGGCCGGACGGCTGTGGCTTCATGGCTGGAGGTCCTTCCACGTGCGGGGCCCGCTTCCGGGGCAGTGGCTACGCAAAGGGAGACCGTCGCCGCGCCCGGAAGTCATCGCTTGCCGCACGGGAAATTCGCGCGGCGGTTCGACTCCACGGTCCCTCCATGGGGCACCGGATGCACCTCAATTAGGACCAAGAGCCGTCGGAATCAGGACCAGGAACCTAGGACCCGAGGTCCTCGCCCAGTGCCCGGGACCCTGAGGAGTAGCGTCCCCCTCATGTACGCGATCACGATTCCTGAACCTGGTGGGCCGGAGGCACTGGTGTGGGACGAGGTCCCGGACCCGGTGCCCGGCGAGGGCGAAGTGCTGGTCGAGGTTGCGGCGAGCGCCGTGAACCGCGCCGACCTGCTCCAGCGGCAGGGCTTCTACGACCCGCCGCCCGGCGCCTCCCCGTATCCCGGCCTGGAGTGCTCCGGGCGGATCGCCGGGCTCGGACCCGGCGTCTCCGGCTGGACCGTCGGCGACGAGGTGTGCGCGCTGCTCTCCGGCGGCGGCTACGCGGAGAAGGTCGCCGTCCCGGCGGGACAGCTGCTGCCCGTGCCCGCGGGGCTCGACGTCCGGCAGGCGGCCGCGCTGCCCGAGGTGACCTGCACGGTCTGGTCGAACGTGTTCATGGTCGCCCACCTCCGCCCCGGCGAGACCCTCCTCGTGCACGGCGGCTCCAGCGGCATCGGCACCATGGCGATCCAGCTGGCCAAGGCCGTCGGCGCCAAGGTCGCCGTCACGGCGGGCACCAAGGAGAAGCTCGACCACTGCGCCGAGCTGGGCGCGGACATCCTGATCAACTACCGCGAACAGGACTTCGTCGAGGAGGTCGGGCGGGCCACCGACGGCGCGGGCGCCGACGTCATCCTCGACAACATGGGCGCCAAGTACCTGGGCCGCAATGTCAAGGCCCTCGCCGTCAACGGGCGGCTCGCGATCATCGGCATGCAGGGCGGCGTCAAGGGCGAGCTGAACATCGGCGCGCTCCTCGCCAAGCGCGCCGCCATCAGCGCGACCTCCCTGCGCGCCCGCCCGCCCGGCGAGAAGGCGGCCATCGTCGCGGCCGTACGCGAACACGTGTGGCCGCTGGTCGAGGGCGGTCATGTACGCCCGGTCGTCGACCGCGAGCTGCCGATGAACGACGCGGCGGCGGCCCACCGGGTGCTGGAGGAGAGCAGGCACATCGGGAAGGTGCTGCTGGTCGTTCCGTAAGCCACCGGCCTTGAGAGCCTGTGTCCCCGGCCGGGCGCCCGCCGCGTCGCCGCCGGGCGCCCGCCGCGTCGCCGGAAGGCATGGTAGCCCCGCTGCGAGGCCTTCCGGCGCCTTGCGACCGCATGCACCGGACGACGTGCGCCGGCCTGGAGCCGGTCCGGGGACAAGGGCCCCCTACGCCCGCCGGACCTGCAGCGCGACGAACGCCAGCCCCAGGCCGAGGCCGATGAGGATCAGGCCGCTGCCGAGGGGCAGGGCCCGCAGCACGGGCTCCTCGGCGGCCTCCGGCCGGACCACGGCCGGCCGGGCGGGCGTCGGCTCGGTGATCCGGGGCGGCTCGGGGGCGACGCCGGCCTCCGGCAGGGCGGAAGCCGACTCCGTGTCCGTCGGCTCGGCGGCCGCCGGTTCCTCCTCGCCCCGCCCGGGCCGCTCCCGCCCCTCGCCCGCGAGGCTGCCCGCCCGTGAGGCGGTGGGGGAGGGCTCGGCGGCGTACGGCAACGGTACGGAGGCCGCCGGCAAGGCCAGGATCAGGGCCAGGAGCAGGACCGGGAGCACGAGCAGTGCCGTCATACGCGACATACGCGACAGGCGGAGCCATGGAGCCATCTCGGTGACCCCTTCCCGGTGCTCAGATCCGAAGGTCCGTAGTCCGCAGGGCATAGGGCGTAGGGCAAGGCCGGCGTCACCAGCCTCACACGCACCCCCCGTACCGGCATCTCGGCCCTCCGAGGGCCACCTCGTGCAGAGCCCCGCAGCGCCCTGCGGTCACGGCTGGTCTGCGATTGCTCTCTATGGGTGATACGCCGAGGGGACCAGTGCGCTCTCCGACCCCGAAGACCGTTCGCGGGGCAGTCCGGGACAGCTCCTCCCGCCCCGCCCGCAGCCCCTCTCCCACCGACCCCTGACGCAAACAGCGCGTACGTAAAGGGCGGACGTAAAGGGTGGATCTCCCCGCACCGGGGGCACCACGATGATGAGGTGTACGGGTGCGAGAGAATGGCGGCATGGAGATGCCGAGGAACGAAAGGTCGCCCGAGAACGCCCAGCGGATCCTGGTTGTGGGCCAGGACGGAATGGCGCTCGGCGGCGGTGGAGACGACGACTCCCACGAGACCCCGGTGACGGAGCAGGTGGAGCAGCCCGCCAAGGTCATGCGCATCGGCAGCATGATCAAGCAGCTGCTGGAGGAGGTGCGGGCGGCTCCTCTGGACGAGGCGAGCCGGGTGCGGCTGAAGGAGATCCACGCCAGCTCGGTGAAGGAACTGGAGGACGGTCTGGCGCCGGAGCTCGTCGAGGAGCTGGAGCGGCTCTCCCTTCCCTTCACGGACGAGGGGACACCCAGCGACGCGGAGCTGCGCATCGCGCAGGCCCAGTTGGTGGGCTGGCTCGAAGGCCTCTTCCACGGGATCCAGACGACCCTGTTCGCCCAGCAGATGGCCGCGCGGGCCCAGCTGGAGCAGATGCGCCGCGCCCTGCCGCCGGGAGTCGGCGGTCACGACATCGAGGAGGACCCGCGCACGGGAGGCCGCACGGGCGGACCGTATCTCTGAGACACCTCACGACATGACAGGGGCCCGGCACGTCACGTGCCGGGCCCCTTCCGCATGTTTCCCATGCGGACGGCTCAGGCGGGATTGCCCGTCGAGACCCGGAGGATGATGTCGGGCATCTCCTCGGGATCGGCGTCGGTGCCGGCCGACGGGAACTGCGACATGACCGTGCCGTCGCCGTATGTGTTCTCGTCGACCTTCTCGATCTCGTAGCCCCAGCCCGCCGCCTGCAGGCACGACTTCACCGATTCGATGTTCTTGAACACGAAGTCCGGGATCTTGATCTCGTCGGGGTCGTTGTAGGACTCCACCGGCTCGGTGCACTCGTCCTTCTCGATGGTCCTCGACGTGTCGGGCCCCTTGTACCCCTCCACCTGGGACGCCGATGCCGACGCGGACGAGCCGGCCTCGCTTCCGCTGTCGTTGTTCCCGGACCCGCTGTTCAGCGTGAGGGCTGTGACCAGCCCGCCGATCGCGACGAGCGAGACGACGATCGCCCCGATGACGACACCCCGGTTGCCCTTGCCGCCTCCGGAGCCGCCGGCGGGCGTCGAGTGCTGCGGAGTGATGTTGTACGGCGGCGGGGTCGCGGCGCCCTGCTGGGGTGCGTACGCGGCGGTCTGCGGCGGTGTCGGGTAGCCGCCCTGCTGCGGATAGCCGTACGACGGAGCGGGCGTGGGCGTCGGCGGGCCGTACGGGCCCGGCTGCGGAGTGTGCGGGGTGTACGGCGTCTGCACCTGGCCCGACGGCGCCGGACCCGGCTGACCGACCGGTGGGAAGACGGCGGAACCGACGCCCTGGCCGCTCGGCGTGTGGGCGCCCGGGACGATGCTGGGCGCGGCGGGCTGGAGGGAGGCCGCGACGCGCAGGCACTCGTCGCGCATGGCCTCGGCGCTCGGGAAGCGCTCGTTCGGGTTCTTCTTCAGCGCGCGGGCGATGAGCGCGTCCATGGCCGGCGGGAGGGAACGGTTGATCGAGGAGGGCGCGACCGGCTCCTCCTGGACGTGCGCGTACGCGATCGCCAGCGGCGAGTCCGCTTCGAACGGCAGTCGGCCGGTGGTCAGCTGGAACAGCATGATGCCGACCGAGTACAGGTCGGAGCGGGCGTCCACACCGCGGCCCAGCGCCTGCTCGGGGGACAGGTACTGCGGGGTGCCGACGACCATGCCCGTCTGCGTCATGGACGTGACGCCGGACTGCATGGCGCGGGCGATGCCGAAGTCCATGACCTTGACCACACCGCGCTTGGTCACCATCACGTTGCCCGGCTTGATGTCCCGGTGGACCAGGCCCATCTCGTGGCTGACCTCCAGCGCCGCCAGCACATCCGCGGTGACCTTCAGGGCCTTGTCGGCGGGCATCGCGCCGTACTGCTGGACGTCGGCCTCCAGCACCGAACCCAGCGGCCGGCCCTCGACGTACTCCATGACGATGTACGGAGTGGGCAGGCCGTCGCCCGCGGCGGAGCCGCTGTCGGACAGCGTGTCCTCGCCGGTGTCGAAGACCGACACGATGTTCGTGTGCGTGAGTTTCGCCACGGCCTGTGCCTCGCGGCGGAAGCGCTCGCGGAAGGCCTGCTCACGGCCGAGGTCGGTGTGGAGTGTCTTGATCGCGACCTGCCGGTCGAGCACCGAGTCGTACGCGAGGTGCACCGAGGCCATGCCGCCCTCGCCGAGCAAGTCGCGCAGCTGGTAGCGGCCCCCGGCGAGCGAACGCCCCGCGTACCGGCCCTGCGCGCCGTCCTGGCTCATGTTCTGCGTCCCCCATCGGCGCCGGCGGCCGGAAGTCGGTGATCCAATGTGCTATTCCCGGCCAAGTCTGCCCGAGGGCACTGACACGTCAAGCGTGGTGCCCGTTCCGTGACCGTACGCGAAGGAAGCGTCGCGGAAGCGTTACAGCGGCCGTACGGCCGGTCCACAGAATTTGCACGACGGGACGCGATCCGGGTTTGATGGCCGGTCCACGTTGAAACCCGCACCGGATCCGTCTCGCGTCCAACTCGGAACAGTGCCTTGCGCAGAGGCTGTAGCGTGGCTGACGGAGACCGTAAGACCGTAACAAGGACCGCGCGGACCGCGGGCAGAAACGACGGCGAGGACCGATGGCACAGCAGCAGCGCGCTCAGGGCCCGTCCGACCCCGAGGCGACTGGCGGCGGTATGTCAGACGCGCCTGAGCTGTGGGGTAACGGCGGGCTTGTCGGGGACGGCCGGTACCGGCTGACCCGCAGACTCGGCCGGGGCGGCATGGCCGAGGTGTTCGCGGCCGAGGACGTGCGCCTCGGTCGTACGGTCGCGGTCAAGCTGCTCCGCTCCGACCTGGCCGAGGACCCCGTCTCCAAGGCGCGTTTCACGCGCGAGGCGCAGTCGGTGGCCGGGCTCAACCACCACGCGATCGTCGCGGTGTACGACTCCGGCGAGGACGTCGTCGGCGGCCGGTCCGTGCCGTACATCGTGATGGAGATCGTCGAGGGCCGGACGATCCGCGATCTGCTGATCAACGCCGAGGCGCCCGGGCCCGAGCAGGCGCTGATCATCGTCTCCGGTGTCCTCGAAGCACTCGCCTACTCGCACCAGCACGGCATCGTGCACCGCGACATCAAGCCGGCCAACGTCATCATCACCGACTCGGGCGCGGTGAAGGTGATGGACTTCGGCATCGCGCGCGCCCTGCACGGCGCGCAGTCGACGATGACGCAGACCGGCATGGTCATGGGCACACCCCAGTACCTCTCGCCGGAGCAGGCCCTCGGCAAGGCCGTCGACCACCGCTCCGACCTGTACGCGACCGGCTGCCTGTTGTACGAACTCCTCGCCCTGCGGCCCCCGTTCGTCGGCGAGACCCCGCTGTCGGTGGTCTACCAGCACGTCCAGGACATTCCGACGCCCCCGTCCCAGATCACGGAGGGGGCGCCGCCGGAGCTCGACGGGCTCGTCATGCGCTCGCTCGCCAAGGAGCCGGACGACCGGTTCCAGACGGCCGAGGAGATGCGCGGGCTGATCCAGTACGGCCTGCAGATGCTGTACGACCAGGGCAGCCACACCGGCACCTGGAACACCGGCCCGGTGGACATGCACGACGGCCGGCACACCCCGGCGGCGGGCATGTCCCGCACCACGGTGATGCCGCACCCCGCGGACTCCGGGACCACGCAGGTCCCGCAGCCGATCCTGCCGCAGTACGGCGGCGGTGGCGGGGACGACGGCGGCTTCGAGGGGCACGGCAACCGGGGCAACGGCCGCGGCAAGCTGTGGATCCTCGCCGCGCTCGCGGTCGTCGCCATCGCGGCCGGTGTCGCGCTCGCGCTGAACAACACCGGCGGGGAGAGCGGCGGGACCGACACCACGCAGTCGCCGACCGTCTCGGAGTCCGCCACTCAGTCGCAGGCCAGCGAGACGCCCAGCGAGGAAGCGACCGAGGAGCCCACGGAGGAGACCGAGACCGACACGGGCGGCGGCTTCGAGTACACGCCCTCGTGGACCCCGACCCCGACCTGGACCCCGTCCCCGACCCTCACCGAGACGACGGACGACGAGCCGACCGAGACGGAGACGACCACCGAGGAACCGACAGGCGACGAAGAGCCGCCGCCGACGTCCGAGGAGCCCACGACGTCCGAGCCGACGACGGACGACGGCAGCGGCGGCGAGACGGACGGCGCCATCGGGTTCCCCTGACGGATACCCCCTGACCGTTCGGCCTGTTCGACCAGCTTGCCGCTCGACTGCTCGACTGCTCGTGAAAACGCCCTCCACGCACGCGTGGAGGGCGTTTTCACGAGCCGCGCGTCAGCCGGAGAACGCCTCGCACACCGCGTCGTACTCCCGCGTCCACCACACCACCAGCGCGGAGGACGCCGGGAACTGCGGGTCGGCGCGGGTGTCACCGCGCTCGTAGTGCCAGCGCAGCATCCAGAAGTCGTTGAGCCGCTCCCACCACACGCGGTGCACGGCCGCGGCGAGTTCGGAGGGGGAGGCGCCGGCCGTACGGCGGTACGCGCGCGCGTAGGCCCTTGCCTTCGGCAGGTCGAGGGTGCCGACGGGGCGGACGAAGAAGATCACCGCGGCGCGTACGGCCTCCTCCGCGCGGGGCTGCACGCCGAGCCGGTCCCAGTCGACGATCGCGGCGGGAGCGCCGCCCTTGTAGAGCACGTTGAACGGGTGGAAGTCCCCGTGCACCCAGCCCACCGAACCGCCTCGCGGAGGCCGCCGGTCCGTGTGCTGCTCCAGCAGGGTCCGGCGCTCCAGCAGCCGGTGCCGGGCGAGTTCGTCGAAGGCGTCGGGCGGGCGGTGGCGGCGTACCCGGGTGAGCAGTTCGTCGATGAGCGCGAAGGTGTCGGCGGGATCGGCGCTCTCGGGCCGTACGGCCGCCCGTGCCTGAGGCGGCATCACCCGCTCCAGGCCCGCGTGGACGGCGCCCAGGAGCGCCCCCAGTCTGCCGCACTGTGCCGTGGTGAGCTGGCCGCCGTGGCGGTGCCGTCCGTCGATCCACGGGTGCAGGGCGTACGCGTGACCGCCGACCACGGCGACCGTACGCCCGTCGCGGCCGGCCAGCGCCGGGGCCACCGGGACGCCGAGGTCGGCCAGGCGCCGGGTCGCCCGGTGCTGGCGGTCGATCGCCGCGGGGTCGGCGGTCTCGGGATCGAAGTGGTGCTTGAGGAAGTACCGGCCACGGGTCGTGGCGAGCCGGTAGCCGCGGTTGAGCAGCCCTTGGTCGACGGGGTCACAGGTCAGCGCGGACCCGGCGGCGTACTGGCGGAGGAGGGCGCCCAGAGGGGGCGCGTGGGGCACCAGGGTTGGTACAGATGAGCGCGGCACGCGCCAGATGTTAGGGCACGCGCCGGATCGCTGACCTCGCGCTTGTCACAGACAGTCGTCTTCGGTCACATGATGTACTCGAACTGACGCTCAGCCTGTCGAGGTGAATGAGTCGAGAGGAATGGGGTAACTTTCCCGTTTTCGAGTGTGGTGTCAGTGTCCATATGTGATTTTTCGGGTACGCCCGTTGTGCTGACGAGGCGGATCCTCGAAATGAACCCTTCCCGTGCTGCGGGTGGGCGGGATAACGTGCCGGTGTTCCGGCCCCCTGCGAGGCTGAAACCAGTGCTGTGACCAGCAGTCCTTCCCGGCCTGCGCGAGGTGCTTGGACGCCCAAGTGAAAGTACTTGGATATCCAAGCAAAAGTGCAGGTCAGGAGGGGTTTCACAGGAATGTGGAGCACTGGGTAACGTGCTTGTTGCAGGGCGCTCGCCGGGGCACCTGTCACGTCTGTTCCCGGCCGAGTGGCACCCACCCCGTGCACGGGTAACGGGATCAGGCGAGCCGCACTGGTCATCTCGGTAACCCCGGGGGCCGGACCGACGGAGGAGCACACGTGACCGTGGAGAGCACTGCCGCGCACAAGCCGCGACGCAGCGCCGGAAGCAAGGCCGGCACCACCGGCACCAAGCGCGCCGCTGCGAAGAAGTCGACCGCCGCGAAGAAGCCGCCGGTCCCCGACCCCGAGCTCGTCCAGCTGCTGACCCCCGAGGGCAAGCGGGTCAAGAGCGCCGAGTACGACCGGTACGCCGAGGACGTCACCGTCGACGAGCTGCGCGGCCTCTACCGCGACATGGTGCTGACCCGCCGCTTCGACGCCGAGGCCACCTCCCTGCAGCGCCAGGGCGAGCTGGGCCTGTGGGCCTCGCTGCTCGGCCAGGAGGCCGCCCAGATCGGCTCCGGCCGGGCCCTGCGCGACGACGACTACGTCTTCCCGACCTACCGCGAGCACGGCGTCGCCTGGTGCCGCGGGGTCGACCCGACCAACCTGCTCGGCATGTTCCGCGGCGTGAACAACGGCGGCTGGGACCCGAGCAGCAACAACTTCCACCTCTACACGATCGTCATCGGCTCCCAGACGCTGCACGCGACGGGCTACGCGATGGGCGTGGCCAAGGACGGCGCGGACAGCGCGGTGATCGCGTACTTCGGGGACGGCGCCTCCAGCCAGGGCGACGTCGCCGAGTCGTTCACGTTCTCCGCGGTCTACAACGCCCCGGTCGTGTTCTTCTGCCAGAACAACCAGTGGGCCATCTCCGAGCCCACCGAGAAGCAGACCCGCGTCCCGCTCTACCAGCGCGCCCAGGGCTTCGGCTTCCCCGGCGTGCGTGTCGACGGCAACGACGTACTGGCCTGCCTCGCGGTCACCAAGTGGGCCCTGGAGCGGGCCCGCAACGGCGAGGGCCCCACCCTCGTGGAGGCGTACACGTACCGCATGGGCGCCCACACCACCTCCGACGACCCGACCCGCTACCGCCACGACGACGAGCGGGCCGCCTGGGAGGCGAAGGACCCGATCGCCCGCCTGCGCGCCCATCTCGAATCCGAAACTGACACGGACGAGGGATTTTTCGCGGAACTCGAAGAGGAGAGCGAGGCGTTGGGAAGGCGAGTGCGCGAAGTGGTGCGTGCCATGCCGGACCCGGACCACTTCGCCATCTTCGAGAACGCGTACGCGGACGGACACGCGCTCGTGGACGAGGAGCGCGCCCAGTTCGCGGCGTACCAGGCGTCTTTCGCCGACGCGGAGGAGGGCAGGCAGCGATGACCGCGGAAGCTGTGGCAGTCAAGAGCATGGCGCTGGCGAAGGCGATCAACGAGTCGCTGCGCAATGCCCTCGAAGCCGACCCCAAGGTCCTCGTCATGGGCGAGGACGTCGGCAAGCTCGGTGGCGTGTTCCGGGTGACGGACGGGCTGCAGAAGGACTTCGGTGAGGACCGGGTCATCGACACCCCGCTCGCCGAGTCCGGCATCGTCGGCACGGCGATCGGCCTCGCCCTGCGCGGCTACCGCCCGGTGGTGGAGATCCAGTTCGACGGTTTCGTCTTCCCGGCGTACGACCAGATCGTCACCCAGCTCGCGAAGATGCACGCCCGCTCGCTCGGCAAGGTCAAGCTCCCGGTCGTCGTGCGCATCCCGTACGGCGGCGGCATCGGCGCGGTCGAGCACCACTCCGAGTCCCCGGAGGCGCTGTTCGCCCATGTCGCGGGCCTGAAGGTCGTCTCGCCGTCGAACGCGTCGGACGCCTACTGGATGATGCAGCAGGCCATCCAGAGCGACGACCCGGTGATCTTCTTCGAGCCCAAGCGGCGCTACTGGGACAAGGCGGAGGTCAACCCCGAGGCGATCCCGGGCCCGCTGCACAAGGCCCGTGTCGTACGGCAGGGCGGTGACCTCACCCTCGCCGCGTACGGCCCGATGGTGAAGCTCTGCCAGGAGGTCGCGGACGCGGCGGCCGAGGAGGGCAGGTCCCTGGAGGTCCTGGACCTGCGCTCGGTCTCCCCGCTCGACTTCGACTCCGTCCAGGCCTCGGTCGAGAAGACCGGCCGTCTGATCGTCGTGCACGAGGCCCCGGTGTTCTTCGGCTCGGGTGCGGAGATCGCCGCCCGCATCACCGAGCGGTGCTTCTACCACCTGGAGGCCCCGGTACTCCGGGTCGGCGGCTACCACGCCCCGTACCCGCCGGCCCGCCTGGAAGAGGAGTACCTCCCGGACCTGGACCGGGTGCTGGACGCCGTCGACCGCTCGCTGGCGTACTGAGGAGAGGGTCGTGACGACGATGACGGAAGCGTCCGTACGCGAGTTCAAGCTGCCCGACGTGGGCGAGGGGCTCACCGAGGCCGAGATCCTCAAGTGGCACGTCCAGCCCGGCGACACGGTCACCGACGGCCAGGTCGTCTGCGAGGTCGAGACCGCCAAGGCGGCTGTCGAACTGCCCATTCCGTACGACGGTGTCGTACGCGAACTCCACGTCCCCGAGGGGACGACGGTGGACGTGGGCACGTCGATCATCGCGGTGGACGTGTCGGGCGGGGCGGCGCCGGCCGAGGAGACGACGACGGCCGAGGAGACGCCCGCCGAGACCGCTCCCGCCCAGGCACGCGTGCAGAAGGAGGCGGCGCCCAAGCAGGAGGGCCGTAAGCCGGTCCTCGTGGGATACGGGGTCGCCGCTTCCGCGACGAAGCGGCGCCCGCGCAAGGGAGCCGTGGTCCCCGTCCAGGAGGCACACGAGTCTCGGGAGGCACAGGGGTCGCCGAGCGCACTCCAGGCCGTCCAGGGCGAGCTGAACGGGCACGGCCCCGTGGCGCCGCCGCAGCAGCGCCCGCTGGCGAAGCCGCCGGTCAGAAAGCTGGCCAAGGACCTCGGCGTGGACCTGGCGAGAGTCACCCCGTCCGGCCCCGACGGCATCATCACGCGCGAGGACGTGCACGCGGCGGCGGCCCCGCCGAAGGTGGCCCCCGAGACGGTCGCGGAACCGGCTGCCGCCGCGCCTCCGGCGCCCGTCGTGACGTACGACGGCACACGCGAAACCCGCGTCCCGGTCAAGGGCGTCCGCAAGGCGACCGCGGCCGCGATGGTCGGCTCGGCGTTCACGGCACCGCATGTCACGGAGTTCGTGACGGTCGACGTGACCCGCACCATGAAGCTGGTCGAGGAGCTCAAGCAGGACAAGGAGTTCCAGGGCCTGCGGGTGAACCCGCTGCTGCTCATCGCCAAGGCCCTGCTGGTCGCGGTCAAGCGCAACCCGCACGTCAACGCGTCCTGGGACGAGGCCAACCAGGAGATCGTCCTCAAGCACTACGTGAACCTCGGCATCGCGGCGGCCACCCCGCGCGGGCTGATCGTGCCGAACATCAAGGACGCGCACGACAAGACGCTGCCCCAACTGGCGCAGTCCCTCGGCGAACTGGTGGCAACGGCACGCGAGGGCAAGACCTCCCCGGCGGCCATGCAGGGCGGCACGATCACCATCACCAACGTCGGCGTCTTCGGCGTCGACACCGGCACGCCGCTCCTGAACCCCGGTGAGTCCGCGATCCTCGCCATCGGCGCGATCAAGCTCCAGCCGTGGGTCCACAAGGGCAAGATCAAGCCCCGCCAGGTCACCACGCTGGCGCTCTCCTTCGACCATCGGCTGGTGGACGGGGAGTTGGGCTCCAGGGTGCTGGCGGATGTGGCGGCGATTCTGGAGCAGCCGAAGAGGTTGATCAGCTGGGCGTGAGGTCTTCGGCGGAGAGTGGGCGAGACAGTGACTTCCACTGTCTCGCCCACTCTCTGGCCTGCGGGAATGCTGAGACCGTAAGCTCCAGTTACGGTCTCGAGAATGTCTCGGTGCCTTTCGGGGACGTGGTTGGAGAGTGCCTGCCGCCTTGGGGTCAGCGATCCAGTCGGAGTGCCTTGGGGATGAACACGCGGAAGAGGGCTATCCCTTTACTGCTGTGGCGGGGTAGCCCTTGCCTTCTTCTCCATGGTCAGAGGGCTGTGCTGCCGACCATGAGGACCTTGATCGAGACGGTGGTGCCGTCGACCTCGTACGTGGCCCGATAGACGCCGACGCGCAGTCGCCGCAGGCTGGTGCCGCCGAGTTTGCTGCTCGCGGAAGGCTCCGGGTCGTCTGCGAGTGCGTTGATCGCCCTGAGGAATGGCTTCACCGCGTCGCCGTCGCGAGCCCTGAGCCGCTTGAGGCCTTCGGAAGCGGCCCTTTCCCAGATGATGGTGTGGTTCAAGAGGCTTCCGCTCCGGCGACGAGGGCTTCGATCTCGGCCTGCGTGGATGTGGGGCCGCCTGCGGACCGCGCGTACAGGGACACGGCCACGTCGGCGAAGTCGATCGCCCGCTCGCGTGCCTCCTCGTCTGCCGTCGAGTCGGAGAGCGCCTGGATCCACCAGTGGTTGAGGAACGCCTCGAAGCCGCCGGAGTCGGCGAGGGCGCCCAGCTCTGTGTAGAAGTCGACCCGGTGGTCGAGTCGCAGGGCAGCCCCGATTCCGTCTACGGTGCGCTGGACGACCGTACCCGTGAATCCTGTGGCTTCCAGAGCCTCTGCCACTGCTGTCTGCCACTCGGCCTTCATCTGCATCCCCTTTCGCTGTGCGGTCAAGGTACCGCCACGGCACGCTCGGAGACGGTTGAGGAGCCTACGCATCCGAACCTCCCAGCAGGTCCAGCTCCGCCCAAATCGTCTTGCCCACGGTGAGCTTCTCCACGTCCCACCGCGCGGCGAGCGTACGAACGATGAGCAGGCCACGGCCGAACTGGTCGCCGCCGTCCACCGCCGTACGGGCCATCGGCAGGCGCTCGCCCCTCGGGTCGGTGACGGCGACGCGCAGGGCCGCGCCGGTGAGCGAGGTCTCCACCCGGAACAGCCGGTCCCGCAGGCATCCGTGCAGCAGGGCGTTGGTGCACAGCTCGCTTGCCAGCAGTGCCGCGTCGCCGGCGGAGTCGGCATGCCCCCAGTCGGCGGTGAGTTGGGCTACGTGTCTGCGGGCGAGAGGGACGCTGCGGGGGTACGGGGTGTACGTGATCGCGTCGTAGCGGTCGTAGCCCTTGGGGCCCTTGGGGTCGGGGGGAGGGCAGGAGTTCGTCATGGGGGGCGCACCTCCTTGTGCGAGTGGGGTGCCCAAGGCGGTCGCCAGATGGGTGGGGGAGGTGGCTCTGCCGGGCGGCCCTGGCTGGGCAGCACGGTGCTCTTCCGCCAACTGGTTTCGCTGGGTGGGCTATTGAGTACTGACGGTAGCGTCTACGGAGCTTGGGCATCAAGTTTTCTGGACAGAAAGATTCACTCGAACTGGCTTGCTCGCGGTACGGTGACGCCCAAAAGACTGTGACCAGCTCAGTGGGAGGGACGGCGGGATGGCAGGTAGGGACCCTGATCGAGGCAAGACCGTGTCTACGGTGCTGGCGCGCAGACTGGGTGGTGAGCTGTTGCGTATGCGTGAGGCGCGCGGGATGCGCCAGCCTCATGCGGCCGAGGCGCTGTCGGCCTCGGTGGCGAAGGTCGCCAAGATGGAACGCGGCGGGGTACCGATGCGTGACCCGGACGTCCGTGCCCTGTGTCACTTGTACGGCGAGACCGATGAAGTAGTGATCGAGAGGCTGCTGACGCTGGCGCGGACGGACCGTGAGAGGCGCAAGGCCAAGGGATGGTGGAACCAATATCCACAGCTGCCCGCCATGGTCGAGTACGTTGCCCTGGAGGACATCGCCACCAGCATCCGTACCTGGGAACTTGCTTTCATTCCAGGGTTGTTGCAGACGCCGGACTATGCGCGTGCCGTGGCGGTCGGTGCCGGGTCGTGGGAGGACCCGAGCGAGATCGAGCCCTTTGTAGAGGCGAGGCTGACCCGTCAGACCCGACTGCGGTCAGAGCGTCCGCTGGAATTGTGGGCCGTGATGCACGAGGGGGCGCTGCGCCAACTCGTCGGAGGCCGGGACGTGATGAGGGAACAGTTGGGCCATCTACTGGAGATGGCTGACTTGCACACGGTGAAGGTGCAGGTAGTGCCATCGCTGGCGGGGGCCAACCCCGGCATGATCGGGGCGTTCACCATTGTCTCGTTCGCTGAGGTCGGAGCGTTGGATGTCGTACACATGGACGTACCCTCTTCTACGCTCTGGTTGGAGAGTGAAGAAGACGCTGCCCGTCACGGCCGGATCTTCGACCGTATTGCGCGAGTCGGGCTGGCGGAACGCAACTCCATCGACCTGATCGAAGCCATTCGCAAGGAGATGTAGGTCCGGTGACCGAATTCGACTTCGTCAAGTCCAGCTATAGCGGGGGAGACGCTGGTCAGCAATGCGTCGAAGTTGCTCGTAACATCCCCGGCACCATAGCCGTCCGGGACTCCAAGGGCCCGGACGGCCCGATACTCCGGCTCACCTCGCGTGCGTGGGGAGCGTTTACCAAGGAGTTGTGAGCTATGTCCGAGTTCGATTTCAGCTTGATCTAGCGCGGAACCCCGGGCGTTCACGCCCGGGAGGAAGCGCTTCTCTGGATCGCTCTGACCGGCAGTTGCCCGCGGGCCTGCACTGTTGACCTCAGCCAGGTCGCTTCTGGTTTTCGATGTACTCCTTGATGATCTCCAACGGCGCTCCGCCGCACGAGGCGGCGAAGTACGAAGGCGACCAGAAGTGCTCACCCCACAGGTACTTACGGATATGGGCTGGAAACTCCTGACGGAGCCGCCGGGCGGAGACGCCTTTGAGGGAGCCGACCAGCCGGGACAAGGCGACTTTGGGCGGGTAGTGCACCAACAGGTGGACGTGGTCCCTCTCCCCGTTGAACTCCACCAGCTCGGTGTCGAAGTCCGCGCACACGTCACGCATGACCTCCTCGCAGCGCCGAAGGATCTCATCGGTGAACGGGCCGCGCCGGTACTTCGGCGTGAAGACCAAGTGCGCGTGAAGGGTGCAGACGACTGTTCTACCCCTGCGAATATTGGGGTTTGGTTCCCAGCGTGGTGACATAGATCAATGATACGATCACGCCCGTGAAACTCGTTGTGCAGGTGAGGCTGATACCGGAGGCCGAGCAGGCCGCCGCGCTTCTCGCGACCCTGCGCACGGTCAACGAGGCCGCGAACTGGGTGTCGGCGGTGGCCTTCGAGCAGGGTGTGCCGCGCGAGTACGAGCTGCGCAACCACACCTACGCGGAGTTGAAGGCGAGGGGGCTGGGGGCACAAGCAGCCCAGCACACCATCAAGAAGGTCCGCGACGCTTACACCACGCTCAAGGCCAACATCAAGGCCGGGAACCTCGGCAGACCGGGCTCGAAGCGGCGCAGGAAGACCGAGTCCAAGCCCATCGCCTTCCGGCCCGAGGCAGCCCAGCCGTACGACGACCGGTGCTTGTCCTGGCAGTATGACGCGCAGTCCGTCAGCATCTGGACGACCGCCGGACGCATCCGGGGTGTGCGGTTCGTCTGTTCCGCCGACGGCCTCAAGATGCTCCAGCAGTACCGCAAGGGCGAATCGGATCTGATCGAACGCGACGGCGCGTTGTATCTGATCGCCACGTGCGAGGTGCCCGAGGCTGAAGAGTACGAGCCCGACGAGTTCATCGGCGTCGATCTCGGCATCGTCAACATCGCCACCACATCCACCGGCTACCAGGCTGCCGGGCGCGGTCTGAACCGGCGCCGCACACACGAGCGTGAGCTGCGCGGCAAGCTCCAGAGGAAGAACACCAAGTCCGCCAAGAGGCGGCTCAAGGCCCGTGCCCGCAAAGAGCAGCGGCATGTGAAGAACATCAACCACGTCATCGCGAAACGCATCGTGACCGAGGCTGAACGCACCTCGGCCGGAATCGCCCTGGAAGACCTGGGCGGCATCCGGCAGAGGGTACGGCTCCGCAAGCCCCAACGGGTCACGCTCCACTCCTGGGCCTTCGCCCAGCTCGGAGAGTTCATCGCGTACAAGGCGCGCCGCGCAGGCGTGCCCGTGGTTCACGTCGACCCGGCCTACACCTCGCAGACGTGCTGCGAGTGCGGGCACGTCGACAAGAAGAACCGGGTCGACCAGGCCCTCTTCATCTGCCGGAACTGCGGGGTCGTTGCCCACGCGGACCGGAACGCTTCCCACAACATCGCCCAACGCGGCGCCGTGGTGTGGAGTGCGGGGCGTGAGTCACGCGTCCCTGCCACCCCGTGAGGGGTATCTGGACGGAGGAGTCCACCCTGCAGCCAGCCGGGCACTACCTCCAAGCCCGGTCCTTCAGGACCGGGTCAAGTTGACGAAGTCCACGTACAGCAGCGGCGACGCGCACGGTGAGTGCGTCGAAGTCGCTCGTAACATCCCCGGCGCTGTAGCCGTCCGGGACTCGAAGAACCTGGACGGGTCGATGCTGCGGCTTGCTCCCACCTCTTGGACGGCATTCACCTCGTACGTGGCGCGGGGTACCGAGCGCGAGGAGGCGTTCTCGGCCTGAACCAGGGTGCGGAGGGACTTGGACGTCGCGTGGTGTGCAAGTCGGCATGTCCAGTGCCAAGTGTCGGGCGCGAAGCGGGAGTTCGGCGGACTCGGCTTCCTGCTCCGATCCTCGAGAGGGATCTTGCTGTCCGTTTCCGGGACGCGTGACGGCGCAAGCTCAGCGAACCTCAGATCCCCCTCAAGTAACTGAATCTTCATTGACGGTGATCGGACAAGCACCCTAGGTTCATGAACAAACGGGGGGCGGCCCACAGGGTTGAAGTTGGGGGCCGCCCGCCTTGTCCCTGCACAGACCACTGGACAAGGAGTTCATATGAAGGACAAGCAGAGAGTGGCGCGCCTGAGGAGCGTCGCGGGAGGTGCCGTGTGTGCACTGACTGTGCCGCTCGTACTCGGCGGCGTTCCCGCGGTGGCGAACGCCGCCGACACGGGTGGCACCGGGGTGCCCGTGGCTCTCGTCGGTACGGTGGCCGATGACGTCTCGGCCAGGTGGTGCCTACCCAGACACTGCCCGCCGAGTCGGTGACGGCGGAGGGCAACGAGTTCTCCCTCAGCGTCCGGCCGGATGACCTGGGAGAGGACTTCATCTCCAACGACGGTCTGGCGACCGTTGAGGTGGAGATCTACGTCCCCGAGAAGAACGCCATCTCCACGACGATGGCGAGCTTCCGGCTCGTCGGTGAGCATTCCGCCGCGAAGGCCCAGTGGGCTGCCCCGGACGGCGAGGCGAAGACAACAACCGCCGAGGACACGGAGCCCGTCCGGGTGGAGATGGAGTTGCACCCGCTACCGAAGAGCCCGGGTGGGGACCGGCCCCAGGCGTTCGCGACCGGGGCGTCCGGGGAAGTCGGCGCGCAGACCACAACTCTCATCAAGAAACGCAAGCGTCTCGCCACCGTTGGGACGACTTACCCGATCGCCGGACAGAAGGCGACTATGTTCCACGGCTCCGGCAAGACGATCATATACGGTGCCGCCGTCAACTACGGGGGGAACTGGGGCGCCTCGGGCAACAAGAGCATCAGCAACGGCTACGAGTTCGAGTGGGCGCCGAAGAAGATCATGCGCTCGTATCGCGTTCAGGTCAGGTACGGGCTGTACTTGACCAGGAACAGGGACGGGATCGAGCTGTACCGCAAGTGGCGCCCCATTGTGGAGACCGGCATCACCAAGGAGAAGAAGCTGAGCAAGCGGCCCACGTGGAACAAGGGCAGGGGGACAGGCGACCGCTGTGGCGTGCTGCCCAAGGGCGCTTGGCACAGGACCAACTCCAGTGGCAAGAGCTACTCGCTTTCCACCGGCGTGAAATTCAGGGACATCATCGGAATCGACCTCAGCACCAACCGCGAATACTCGTCGAGTTCGAAGCTCACCTACAACCTCTCCAAGTCCACGCGCAGGCTCTGCGGCAATAATGAGGCGCCGGGGCTGGCAGGCAAGATCGCGCAGTACCGCAGCTGAGGAAGGACAATGTGCTAAGCGCATCGGACGCCCGCCGGGCCATGCCATGGGTATGTCCCCGGCGGGCTTCCCGCTCGGTGGGAGGAGCACTGGCTGGTATGGCCCTTCTGCTGGCCTCCTGCGCGCAGGGCGGCGGAGGCAGAGAGACGCATCGGGAGGGAGATGGGCCGCTCTCGGCTCAGTCCTACGGGACTGTCCTATCGGCTCACGCACCTGAGTCCATTCCCTGGGACGTGGCCTTCGGCGGCCATCAACTGTGCACGACCGATGGCTCCACGATTGAGATCGAGAAGTTCCGGTTGAAGACAGAGGTGAAACCTCTCAACACAGAGCTGAGGCTGCGGACTCTGGTTCCCAGCGACTTTCCCTCGGGCTGGGAAGACACGGAGGACTCGGATAGATACCTTCTGCAATACGGTGGAGTCGGGAAACTTCCGGTTCTTGAGGGTGTACGCATCGCTGGGAGGATCAGCAAGGCGAAGCCGGGGATGAAGGTCACCCAGGGCTGTGATTCGGTGAAGAACAGCAACGGTTACACCGAGCTCTTCGTCCAGTTCCATGTGGGCAAGCGTGGCGTGTACATGAAGAACATGTGGATCGACTACCGCGTCGACGGCAGGCCTTACACCCTCGACCTGGAGTGGGGCGCCGTTGCCTGTGGCGACGCCATCCCTCTCATCGACGGTCAGGACTACTGCGAGGGAAGCGCGGAGGACTGATCCAGATCGCGCAGTACCGCAGCTGAGGAAGGTTTCTGTGCGAAGTGCGACCGAAGCTCGCCGGACCGTGCCCCGGGCATGGTTCCGGCGGGCCTTCCGCTCGGCGGGACTGATACTGGCCGCCACGGTTCTTCTCCTGGGCTCCTCCACTCAGGACGGCGTCAGAGAGACGCACGGGGAGGGAGAGGGGCCGCTCTCGTCACGCTCCTATGGGGTCTCCCTATCGGTCTACGCGCCCAAGACCACTCCCTGGGACGTGGCGTTCGGCGGTCGTCAGTTGTGCGCCACTGACGGGTCCGTGATCGAGATCGAGAAGTTCCGGCTGAAGACAGAAGTGAAAGCTCTCGACGCGGAACTGAGGTTGCGGACTCTGCGTCCCGGTGATGTGCCCGCCGACTGGGCGGACAGGGACGATGCGTACGCGTACAGGTACAAGACGAGGCCCGCTGGCATCGGAGTGCTCCCGGAGACAGAAGACGGCCGACTCGCTGGGAGGTTTACTCGGGCGGAGCCAGGCCTGAAGGTCACCCAGAGCTGCGATGAGGCCAAGGAGAACAACAAGGGCTACACCGAACTCTTCGTCCAGTTCCACGTGGGCAAGCGCGGCGCCCGTATGAGCAACATGTGGATCGACTACCTCGCCGACGGCAGGTCCTACACCCTCGACCTCGCATGGGATGCCATCGCTTGTGGCGACGCCATCCCTCTCGTCGACGGCTATGACTTCTGCGAGGGCACCGCGGAGGACTGACCCAAGAGGACCAAGAGGGCCGTGGCCGTCAGGGCTCGTTCGTCCGAGATCCGAGATCCAAGAGTCGTGAACTCTTTGCGTGCCCGGCATACGGCGAGGGGGCCGGCCGCGGACTGCGCGGCCGGCCCCCTCGTACAAGAACCAGCAAGAACCAGCAAGAACCGGCACGAACTGGCAGGAACGAGCCAGAACCAGTAGGACTACCTGGAGAAGCCGTAGTTCAGCAGCTTCTTCACGTCCGCCGTGCGCTTCGCCGCCGACGGGGCGGTCAGGACGGCGCCGACGAGGGTCTTGCCGTTGCGGGTGGCGGCGAAGACGAGGCAGTACTTGGCCTGGGCGCCGGAGCCGGTCTTCACGCCGATGGTGCCCCTCCAGCCGAGCAGCGTGTTGGTGTTCGACCAGTTCATGTAGCGGTAGCCACCGCTCTTGGTCGTCACCTTCTGCTTCGTCGACTTCGTCTTCACGATGTTGCGGAACACGCGGTGCTTCTTCATCGTGTTGCGGGCGAGCTTCGTCAGGTCCTGCGTGGTCGAGTAGTTCCTGCCGTTGCTGATGCCGTCGAACGAGTCGAAGTTCGTGTTCGTCATGCCGAGCTTCTTGGCGGTCGTGTTCATCTTGCCGATGAACGACTTCACCCGGGCCGCGCGGGTCCTGCCCTTGCCGAACTTGTCGGCGAGTGCGTACGCGGCGTCGCAGCCCGACGGCAGCATCAGCCCGTAGAGCAGCTGGCGGACGCTGACCTTGTCGCCGACGATCAGGCGGGCCGAGGAGGCGCCCTTGTTGACGATGTAGTCGCTGTACGCCTTCTGGATCTTGACCTTGGCGTTGAGGTTCAGGTTCGGCTGCGACAGCACGACCTTGGCGGTCATGATCTTCGTGGTCGAGCCGGTGGCGCGGGCGGTCTTCGCGGACTTCTTGTACAGCGTCTTGCCCGTGCCGCTGTTCATCAGGAACGCGCCCTTGGCGCTGACCGTGGGCTTCGTGGCGGCCTGCGCGGGGGCCATGCCGAGGACGCCGGTGGCGAGCACGGCACCTGTGGTGATGACTACGGCGGCGCTTTTGCGGGCTCGCGCGCCCTTAATGCCGGTTATCAAGTTGAGTACCCCGATTGCGTCAAATGTCTTTGGAGTGCGACCACTTGGACGTGGCACAGAAGGGCCGCTCTTCGTGTGACAAGTAAGTAGCACAGATGGTTGTGCGGCGAGTGGGAGGGGTTTCGTCATGGGTGAAGGTGACCCGTTCGCCCCTCGGTTCAACCCGCCGTTCGTCCCATCGTTCATCCCGGATGATGGACGGGCGTCGGCATGCGTACGTGTTGTATCTATGCTGTTGCCATGCCGCTGACCGTGAAGCAACCACCCGCCGCCGACCGCGTCTACGCGCACGTCAAACAAGGTGTCCTGGAGCGCCGTTACGAGGGCGGGACGCTGCTCACCGAGGGCGAACTGGCCGAGGCGGTCGGGGTGTCCCGGACCCCCGTGCGCGAGGCGCTGCTGAAGCTTGAGGTCGAGGGGCTGATCAAGCTCTATCCCAAGAAGGGCGCCCTGGTGCTGCCCGTCTCCGCGCAGGAGATCGCGGACGTGGTCGAGACCCGGCAGCTCGTCGAGGAGCACTCCGTCCGCAAGACGGTCCCGGCCTCGCCGCGGCTCATCGCGCGCCTGGAGGAGCTGCTGGAGCGGCAGAAGGAGCAGGCCGCCGCCGGGGACCTGGCGGGTGCCGCCGTGACCGACCGCTGCTTCCACGCCGAGATCGTCCGCAGCGGCGGCAACGAGATCCTCGCCCGGCTCTACGACCAGCTCCGTGACCGGCAGCTGCGGATGGGCGTCGCCGTGATGCACGCCCACCCCGACCGCATCACCAAGACGCTCGTCGAGCACGAGGAGATCCTCCGGGCGCTGCGCTCGGGGGACGCGGACGCGGCCGTGGACATCGTGCACCGGCACGTCAGCTGGTTCTCCAACCTGGCGCGGGGGGAGGTCCGTTGAGCCCCGCCTCACTCCCCGGCGATCCGCCCGGCGGCCGCCGCGCCGTCGCCGTCTGGGGCATCGGCGTCTCGGTCTACTTCGTCGCCGTCATCTTCCGTACGTCGCTGGGGGTGGCCGGCCTCGACGCGCAGGACCGCTTCCATGTGGGCGCCTCCGCGCTGTCCACCTTCTCGATCCTCCAGCTGCTGGTCTACGCGGGCATGCAGATACCCGTCGGCCTGCTGGTGGACCGGCTCGGCACCAAGAAGGTGCTGACCATGGGCGTCCTGCTGTTCACGGCGGGCCAGTTGGGCTTCGCGTTCTCACCGTCGTACGGGATGGCGCTGGCCTCGCGCGTGCTGCTGGGCTGCGGGGACGCGATGACGTTCATCAGTGTGCTGCGGCTCGGCAGCCGCTGGTTCCCGGCCCGGCGCGGACCGCTGATCGCGCAGTTCGCGGGGCTCGCCGGTATGGCGGGCAACCTGGTCTCGACGCTGGTGATCGCCCGGCTGCTGCACGGGATCGGCTGGACGGCGGCGTTCGCGGGCAGTTCGGCCGCGGGCGTCCTGGTCCTCGTACTCCTGCTGCTGTTTTTGAAGGACCACCCCGCCGGGTACGAGCCGGAGCCGTTCCCGCACCAGGGGGCCGCGTACGTCCGTCGGCAGATCGTCGCGGCCTGGCGGGAGCCGGGGACGCGGCTCGGGCTGTGGGTGCACTTCACGACGCAGTTCCCGGCGATGGTGTTCCTGCTGCTGTGGGGGCTGCCGTTCCTGGTCGAGGCGCAGGGGCTCGACCGGGCCTCGGCCGGTGACCTGCTCACCCTGATCGTGCTCTCGAACATGCTTTTCGGTCTGCTGTACGGCCAGATCATCGCCCGGCACCACGCGGCGCGGCTGCCGCTGGCGCTGGGCACGGTGGGCATGACCGCGGCGGCCTGGGCGGCCACGCTCGCGTACGGCGACGCTCCGCTGTGGCTGCTGATCGTCCTGTGCGCGGTCCTCGGCGCCTGTGGCCCGGCCTCCATGATCGGCTTCGACTTCGCCCGGCCGGCCAACCCGCCCGAGCGTCAGGGCACGGCCTCCGGGATCACCAACATGGGCGGTTTCGTCGCCTCCATGACGACGCTGCTGGCGGTGGGGGTTCTGCTGGACGCGACCGGGGACGACTACCGGGTCGCCTTCTCCGCCGTCTTCGTCCTCCAGGCGCTCGGCCTCACCCAGATCCTCCGGCTGCGCAGGCGGGCGGCCCGGCGCGAGCGGGAGCGGCTGGTGGCGAGCCGGGTGGAGACGGTGCACGTTCCGGCGTGACGGGTGGGGGTGGGGTGGGGGCGCCGTGGCTGGTTGCTGGTTTCGCCCCCGCCGCCCCTACCCGGCCCATCCTGGGGGCCGTCCCATCACTGAGGGCTGCCGGCCCCAGACCCCCGCTGGGGGCGGGGGCGAAGTAACTACGTAACTACGCCGTCACCGTGAACGCCTGCAGGATCGCCGCGATCAGCTTCGGATCGCCCTCCCCCTTGATGCGGTCGGCGACCGCGTCGGCGGTCACGCGGCCGCAGGCCAGGCGGAAGTACGTCTCCCAGTCCATGGTGACGGTGGCGGCCGGGCCGAGGGCCGGGGCGGTCTCCAGGGTGCCGTGGCCCTGGATGTCGACGCGGATGGTGCGCAGGAACTCCACCGGCCCGTGCACGTCGAAGACGACGGCCGAACTACGGGGGGCCTGCGCGTCCTCGGCGACGACCTTCGGCAGGACGGAGAGCAGCTCGTCCCGGGCGACATGCGCGCCCGGCGAGTCCAGGTTGCCCGGCTTGCCGAGGGCGGTGCGCAGGTCCTGCTCGTGCATCCACACGTCGAAGGCCCGGTTGCGCATGGACTGTTCGAGGGTCAGCTCCGTGCCGAGCGGGCCGCGTACCTTGGTGCCGGGGGCCCGTGACTCGTTCCGCAGCTGGCGGTTGCGGCGGATGATCGTGTACTCCAGCTCCGACGTCATCTCCGGCGCCGTGTGGTGACGGCGGACGTCGACCTGCATCTCCATGTACCGCTGGTGCTCGTTCGTCACGTGGTACAGGTCGCGCGGGAGTGTGTGGATGGGGCGCGGGTCGCCGAGCATCTCGCAGTCCAGGCCGATGACATGGGAGATCACATCACGTACCGACCAGCCCGGGCACGGCGTCCGCCGGTTCCACTCGCCCTCCACGAGCGGCGTCACCAACTCGGATATCGCTTCCACGGAGTGGGTCCAGGCGTCGGCGTACGGCTGAAGAGTTGGATGCAGACTCACGGAACGGGACCCCTTGGGCTGTCGGTGCGTGGCGGTGGGTTCTCGGCGGTGGGGGGTGAGTGTCGGCGTTGACGGAGGTGGAGCTGTGTGAGGTTTCGGCTGTCGGCGTTGACGGGTTTGGGCGGGCGTCGGCGGCTGTCGGCGGGTGCTGTGGAACGTTAAGTTACGCTGCTGCGGGGCACCCCGGCAGTGCTTTCGTGTGACGATCGTAGGCCCGTGTGGACGACTCGAATGCCAGGACGGTGGTAGTGTGCACGCCTCTCTGATCCAGATCGCCGTAGACCAGGATGAATCAGTCGATTCGCGTCGGCTGCGTGCCGCCTCCCTGGTCCGTGATCAGGCCGGTGCCGATCTCGTCGTCCTCCCCGAGCTGTGGACCACCGGGGCCTTCGCGTACGAGTCGTTCGCCGCCGAGGCCGAGCCGCTGGAGGGGCCCACGTACGAGGTCATGTCCAAGGCCGCGAGCGACGCGGGCGTGTGGCTGCACGCGGGCTCGATCCCCGAGAGAGACCCGGGCGGCCCCCTCTACAACACCTCTCTCCTCTTCTCCCCCTCCGGTGAACTCGCCGCCGCCTACCGCAAGATCCACCGCTTCGGCTTCGACAAGGGCGAGGCCGTGCTGATGGGCGCGGGCGGCGACCTGGTGACGGCCCGTCTGCCCGAGACCACCCTCGGTCTCGCGACCTGCTACGACCTCCGCTTCCCCGAACTCTTCCGCGGCCTCGTCGACGACGGCGCCGAGACCCTTGTCATCCCGGCGGGCTGGCCCGAGCGCCGCCGCTCCCACTGGACGCTCCTGGCCCAGGCCCGGGCCGTCGAGAACCAGTCCTTCGTCCTCGCGTGTGGAACGGCCGGCACGCACGCCGGAGTTCCACAGGCCGGTCACTCGATCGTGGTCGATCCGTGGGGCGAGGTGCTCGCGGAGGCGGGTGCGGGTGAGGAGATCCTCTCCGTGGACTTCGATCCGGCGAAGGTCGCCACGACCCGGGACCAGTTCCCGGCGCTGAAGGACCGGGTACTGGGGCTGGAGACGCCGCGTCGCTGACCCCTCTGGCCGGATCCTGGCCGGACCCTGGCCGGTCACGCCGCCGCACCGCCGCGCGGGCACGACCGGCCACACACAATCCGCAGCTCGCGTTCCGCACCACGGCGGAGCGTTCAGTCGTCCTCCCGTTCCCGCTCCGCCAGGTTGATCACACACACCGCCACCGCGATCAGCAGCGCCGGGTCCGCCTCCCGCCGTACGACGTCGATGCCGTACGTGTCCCGGACGCGCAGCCAGCGGCGGGAGATCACGGCGAGGAGTTCACCCTCGTACTCCACGGCGAACTCGCGGTCGAAGATCTTGCCGCTGACGTCGAGCTCGGTACCGTCGACCAGTGACACCCGGTAGTGGTTGCGCAGCAGGGAGAGCCGTTTGCGGCGGACGGTCGCGAGGGGTTCGTCGCCCCGCTCGATCACCATCGTGTCCCGCAGGGCGAACATCTTCCGCCGGATGTCGATCAGGACCTGCCCCTGCCGGTCCTTCAGCTCGAAGGTGTCCCGCAGCCGCATGGCCTTGCCGTCGACGAGGTACGCCTTGTTGCCGCGCTCGTCCTCGATCCAGTAGTCGTCACCGATACCGAGGAGTCGTTCGCGTACGAGGAATCTCATGTCCTCACCCGTTCCCCGGACCCCGTCCCGAAACGCCGCCGGTAGGCCGACGGGCTGACGCCGGTCTCGCGCCGCAGTCGCGCCCGCAGGTTGGCGGAGGTTCCGAGCCCGCTGCGCCGGGCGACGACGTCAAGCCGCTCCTCCCCGTGTTCGATCAGCCGGCACGCGAGGGCCACCCGCTCCCCTGTCAGCCATGCCAGCGGCGTCGTGCCGAGCTGGGCGCGGAAGCGCCGGTGCAGCGTGGCCGGCGAGACGGCGGCCCGTGCGGCGAGGTCCGCGACCGTCAGCGGCTCGGCCAGCCGTTCCTGCGCCCACGCCAGCAGCGGACCGAGCGACTCGTCCGGCACGTCCGGCAGGGGCCGCTCCACGAACTGCCGCTGCCCGCCGTCCCGGTGCGCGGCGAACACCAGCCGCCGGGAAACCGCGTTCGCCATCTCGACGCCGTGGTCCCGGCGCCAGATGTGCAGCCCGAGGTCGAGGGCGGCCGCACTGCCCGCGGCGGTCAGCAGATCACCCTCGTCCACGAACAGCACGTCCGGCTCCAGCAGGACCTTCGGATGCAGTTCCCGGAAGGTGTCGGCCCAGCGCCAGTGGGTCGTGGCCCGCCGCCCGTCCAGCAGCCCGGCCTCGGCGAGCGCGAAGCTGCCGGTGCAGAAGCTCAGGACGCGGGCCCCGCGCGCGTGGGTGCGCCGGATGGCGTCGAGGACGGCGGCCGTGCGCGGTACGACGTTGTCCGGGCGGCCGGGTACGACGAGGGTGTCGGCCTCGTCGACGGCCTCCAGACCGGGCACGTCGGTGAGCGTGAAGAACCCGTGGTTCATCCGTACCTCGGGCGTGGGCGTGCACAGTGTCACCTCGTACAAGGGACGCGGGAGGCCGAGTTCCGGACGTGGCAGCCCGAACAGCTCGGTCGCGACACCGACCTCGAACGGGTTCGTGCTCTCGTCGACGATCACGGCGGCCCGGTGCGGTCGCCGTCCCGGCGGTTGCGAGGATCCTTGCGGCATGTGCGATTCCTAGCACTCGTGCGGGTGCCGGGCCAGCGCCGAGGATGACGGACATGAACAGCGAACCCGTCTCCTTGTCCACCGCCCTCGCCTCCTTCACCGACCTGTGGAGCCCCCGCATCGTCACCGCCGTCAACGACTACGACGTACGCGTTGCCAAGGTGGAGGGCGAGCACGTCTGGCACGTTCACGAACACACCGACGAGTTCTTCCTGGTTCTGGAGGGCGAACTACGCATCGCCCTGCGGGAGCCGGCCGGTGAGCGGACCGTTGTGCTGCCGCAGGGCTCGGTCTTCACGGTCCCGCGCGGGACGGAGCACAAGCCGATCGCACCGGCCGGGGCATCGATCCTGATGTTCGAGCCCACGGGCACGTCGACCGTGGGCGACCGCCACGACGAGATCCCGGCACACGTGGACGCGACTACGGGGCGTCCGCTGGCCTGACGCGCTTCACTGCGGTGAGGAGGGCCGCACTGGCTCGTCTCGGGCACGATGCTCACCGGCACCGTGATCGTCGTCGCCTTTCAGGTACGGGCCAGCCGTAGCATCGATTCCCCCAAGGCCGGCCGCAACGCCTGCCGGTGAGCGGGCGTGGCCTTCCTTGTCTCCTGCTCGATGATCTCGCTGGCCGCAGGGATACCGGCGTGGGCCGCTGCGATGCTGCTCATCACCGCAGTGGTGATCCATACCGTCGGTGAGCTGTGGCACTCAGCCGTCGGCTTGGGCGTGTTCGGCCTGGGCGCGGGACTGGCCGAAGGCCTAGGGCCGGCGAGGCGCCGACCGCATGAACGATGACGGCGACCCTGGCGGCAACGACGGCACACCGAGACCGTTGAGCACGACCGTCGGCGATCAGTCCGGAAGAGCCTGCGCGGCGAGGGCCCCTGCTTCGGTGGTGCCGTCGCCGCTACCCGTACATCGAAGTCGGGCCCCGCCGCCCATCCTTCGGGGAGAGGCGGGGCCCGACCTCAAGAGAGTCGGCGGCTCAAGGACGTTGGCGTCCCATTTTCGCCGACTGCCGGTTGTATCCCTTGGTGTCCCACCACTCTTCCAGCAGGGTGTGGACGATGTGCACGAGTTGCTGGAGTCGGTCGGGATCGGGGGACGACGAGGTGAGCACGTC
The DNA here is from genome assembly GCF_053591955.1 of Streptomyces sp. NPDC002845. NCBI lineage: Bacteria > Bacillati > Actinomycetota > Actinomycetes > Kitasatosporales > Streptomycetaceae > Streptomyces > Streptomyces sp. NPDC002845. The sequence continues at coordinate 112,947 of NZ_JBSFUU010000029.1, forward strand.
TGCGAAGGACTTGTCGTCCCAGGGAAGAGTGACCACCCAGCGCTCGTCGGGATGGCCCTGACGCTCTGCGGTGAGCCAGTACGTCAACGTCGCACTGGGGTCGGGGTGGTGATCGACCGACAGATCGGTGATGCTGAACCTCATACTGCCGTCACCGGTGGTGTATGAGCGGGCCAGGGCCTGCTCAGCCGGCGTGTGGGCCGCCATATGCTCCGCCCGTCCTTTCGCCTCGTCTACGAGTACGAGGGTGCCCCAGCCTGACTGCTAGCACCTGGCAGCGGCACGGGTGTCGACCTTGTGGGCCCGCTGGTACGCCTCCGCCGACACCCTCGGCGGACGGCGCACCCGCGTCGAATCGGGCACGGTCGCGGACCCTGGGGCCAAGGCGAGCCACGAGGTGGACCTGGCCGTCTTCGGCCGTGCCGACGATGGCCGGGAGACCCTGCCGACCATCGGTGAGGCCAAGTGGAACGACACGATGGGCGTCGGCCACCTCGACCGTCTCCGCCGCATCCGCGAACTGCTGCGCGGGCGCCCCGGCCTGCACGCCCCCGACACCCGTCTGCTCTGCTTCAGCGGGGCGGGCTTCACCGGCGAACTCCGCGCACTCGCCGACGCCGATCCCACCGTCCAGCTCGTCGGTCTCGACCGGCTCTACGAGGGCGACTGAGGCACCGCCGGAGGGGGCCTCCGGGTGCTGAGGGCCCGGCTCAGCCCTCCAGGAACGCCACCAGCGTGTTGGCGAGGAGGAACGGGTCGTCCGCGCCGCAGAGTTCGCGGGCGCTGTGCATGGAGAGGATGGCCACGCCGATGTCGACCGTCTTGATGCCGTGGCGGGCCGCGGTGATGGGGCCGATGGTCGTGCCGCAGGGCATGGAGTTGTTGGAGACGAAGGACTGGAAGGGCACGTCGGCCTTCTCGCAGGCGGCGGCGAAGACGGCGCGGCCCGAACCGTCCGTGGCGTAGCGGTTGTTGACGTTGACCTTGAGGATGGGGCCGCCGCCCGCGCGGGGGTGGTGCGTCGGGTCGTGGCGCTCGGCGTAGTTGGGGTGGACGGCGTGGCCGGTGTCGGAGGAGAGGCAGACCGTGCCCGCGAAGGCGCGCGCCCGGTCCTCGTACGAGCCGCCGCGCGCGAACACCGAGCGCTCCAGCACGTTGCCGAGCAGCGGGCCGTCCGCGCCGGTGTCCGACTGGGAGCCGTTCTCCTCGTGGTCGAAGGCGGCGAGCACGGGGATGCACGGCACGGTCACGTCACCGGAGGCCTCGGCGGTGGCGAGCGCGGCGAGGGCCGCCGTACCGGCGTGGACGGACAGCAGGTTGTCCATGCGCGGGCCGGCGAGCAGTTCCTTGTCGCGGCCCAGGTAGGCGGGTGCCTCGACGGAGTGGACCATCAGGTCCCAGCCCGTGACCTCGCCGGGGGTGAGGCCCGCCTCCGCCTCCAGGAACGCGATCAGGTCGCCGTCCCGGACATCGTCGCCCAGGCCCCAGATGGGCTGGAGGTGCCGCTGCTTGTCGAGCTTCAGGCCGTCCGAGTTGACCGAGCGGTCGAGGTGGATGGCGAGCTGGGGGACGCGGAGCAGGGGTCTGTCGATGTTCACCAGGCGGGTCGTGCCGTCGCGCAGCGAGAGCCGGCCGGCGAGGCCGAGGTCGCGGTCCAGCCAGGAGTTGAGCAGGGGGCCGCCGTAGATCTCGACGGCGACCTGACGCCAGCCGTGGGCGCCGGTGTCGGGCCGGGGCTTCACGCGGAGGTTGGGGGAGTCGGTGTGTGCGCCCACGATGCGGAACGGGGTGTGCGGTTCGGCGCCCTCGGGGACGTACCAGGCGATGATCGCGCCGTCGCGCAGCACGTACTTGCCGCCGTGCGTCCCCGCGGCGTCAGCCGCTGATGTCACAGTCCACGCGTCCGTCTCGGCGACCTGCCGGAAACCGGCCTTCTCCAGCCGCCCCGCGGCATTCGTCACCGCGTGGTACGGGGACGGGCTCGCCGCCAGGAAGGTCATGAGGTCGTCGGTGTGGCCGCGATCGAAGCGTGGGGGTGTGCTCATGAGTTCACCTTAACGACGTACGAGGGCCCGCTCCCGGTGGCCGGGAGCGGGCCCTCGTAAGGGGGGTGTGAGGGTCGGACAATCGCACCTGAGGAGGCCGAGAGGGGTCGAGAAGGGTCGAGAAGGGCCGGGAGGGGCGAGGCGGACCTCTCGGAACGGCCTCTTGGAACGGCCTCTTGGAACGGCCTCTTGGAACGGCCTCTCGGAATGACCTCCCGGAACGACCTCTTAGAGGGCGTTTACGTAGGTTCATTCCGAAAGGCGGCTTTCAATGTTGCCCCGGTTTGCTTCACTTCAGGTTCTATGCGAACTTCGTGGACCGTTG
>NZ_JBSFUU010000030.1:0-113799 GCF_053591955.1 Streptomyces sp. NPDC002845
AGGGTTTGGGGGTGCCCGCCCCCCCCCCGCGGGCGCCGCCTAAAATCTCCACCCCCCCCCCCCCCCCCCCCCCCCCCGCCCGCCCCCCCCCCCCGAGGCCGAAGGCCGATGAACCACCCACCCACCCGCACGGTCCCACCCACCCCGAACACTCCTCGCCCGGGGGCCTGGGGGCGCAGCCCCCAGCGGGGCTCCGGGGCGGCGCCCCGGGGATGGGACGGGTAGGGGCGGCGGGGGCGAAACAAACCCCGGCGCCCACCCTCCCCACGGCCAGAAGACCCACCCCACCCCACCCCACCCCACCCCGCAACCGCACCAAAGGTGACCCCATGCAGCCCGCCACTCCCGAGCTGATCTCCCCCCGCTCACCCCGCGTCACCGCCGCCCGCCGACTGGCCAAGCGGAACTTCCGGGGCAAGGAGCGGCTGTTCCTGGCGGAGGGTCCGCAGGCGGTGCGGGAGGCGGCGGGGCACGAGGTGGACGGCCGACCGAGCCTGGTCGAGGTGTTCGTGACCGTCGAGGCCGCGGAGCGGTACGCCGACATCGTCGGAGAGGCCCGCACGGCCGGCGCCCGCGTACACCTCGCCGACGAGCAGGTCATCGCAGACATCTCCACCACGGTCACCCCCCAGGGCCTCGTCGGGATCTGCCGCTTCCTCGACACCCCCTTCGAGGAGATCCTGCAGGCACGCCCCAAGCTCGTCGCCGTACTCGCACACGTACGGGACCCCGGAAACGCCGGCACCGTGCTGCGGTGCGCCGACGCCGCCGGTGCCGAGGCCGTCGTCCTCACCGACGCGTCCGTCGACCTGTACAACCCCAAGGCCGTACGCGCCTCCGTCGGCTCCCTCTTCCACCTCCCCGTCGCCGTAGGCGTACCCGTGGAGCGGGCCGTGGAAGGGCTCAAGGACGCGGGCGTACGCATCCTCGCCGCGGACGGAGCCGGGGACGACGATCTCGACGACGAGCTGGACAACGGCACCATGGGCGGGCCCACGGCCTGGGTGTTCGGGAACGAGGCATGGGGCCTGCCGGAGGAGACGCGGGCGCTGGCCGACGCCGTCGTACGGGTCCCGATTCACGGAAAGGCGGAGAGCCTGAACCTCGCGACCGCCGCCGCCGTATGTCTCTACGCGTCCGCCCGTGCACAGCGCGCCCCTGGAGGGTGCCGCTCCGTCACCACCAGCTAGTAGGGTGACGGGCTCGGGGGCCCACTTGCGTCGCACGAGAGGTGGGGTACGGGGATGAGTGTCGGCACGAGCAGGGCACCGGGGGTGCGGGACGTGGGCGGACCGGCCTCGACCCGGCACGGTGATCCGGCCGGGTTAGGCATCGACCCCGACGACCTTCCCGACGGTCTCGTCATCGCCGACGAACACGGCCGTGTCATCTGCTTCAACGCCGCCGCGGCCCGCATCACGGCCGTGTCCGCCGCCGACGCCCTCGGACAGCGCCTCGAACGCGCCCTTCCGCTGGAGGACCTCGAAGGCCGCCGCTGGTGGCAGCTGACCGACCCCTACGGAGGGCTCGCCATCCGGGTCGGTCAGCCCGAGCGGAACCTGCTGCTGCCGGGAGGGCGCGAGGTCCTCGTAACGGCGCGTTACGTCCGTACGAAGCCCACCGGGCCCGTCCACCGGGTCGTCGTCTCCCTCCGGGACACCGAGGCCCGCCGCCGCACCGAGCGCAGCCACGCCGAGCTGATCGCCACGGTCGCCCATGAACTGCGCTCGCCGCTCACCTCGGTGAAGGGCTTCACCGCCACCCTGCTCGCCAAGTGGGAGCGGTTCACCGACGATCAGAAGAAGCTCATGCTGGAGACCGTCGATGCCGACGCCAACCGCGTGACGCGGCTCATCGCCGAGCTGCTCGACATCTCGCGGATCGACTCCGGCCGGCTGGAACTGCGCCGCCAGCCCGTGGACATGGGCGCCGCCGTCGGACGGCACATCCAGGCGTACGTCGCCGCCGGTCAGCCCGCCGACCGGTTCCTGCTCCGGATGGAACAGCCGCTGCCCGACCTCTGGGCCGACCCCGACAAGATCGACCAGGTGCTGAGCAACCTTCTCGAAAATGCCGTGCGGCACGGCGAGGGAACCGTCACGATTGACGTCACGCCCTCGGCGTCCCCGCGCGAACGTGAGGACGCCGGTACGTCGGTCACGGTGAGCGACGAGGGCCCCGGCATCCCGGAGGAGTCCATGAACCGCGTCTTCACCCGCTTCTGGCGGGGCAGCAAGCGCGGTGGCACCGGCCTCGGGCTGTACATCGTCAAAGGCATCGTCGAGGCCCACGGCGGCACCATCACGGTCGGCCGCGCCCCCGATGGCGGCGCCGAGTTCCGATTTATGTTGCCCGTGGGGGCCCCGGCGTATCTGCAGTGACGCCGACCGAAGCCCCACGGGCGCATTCGCACACCTCAACCCCGTTAGACTCGGCCTTTGGCACCTTTGTGTCCCACCACTGGAGACGAAACGTCCACGAGTCGGTGACGGGGACCTTCAGCCAGCCAACCGGAAGCACGGGAAGAGATGTCGGCACCCAATAAGTCGTACGACCCAGTCGAGGTCGAGGCGTTGAAACCGGAACAGATCGAGCGCATGCGGGACGAGGCGCTCGCCGCCTTCGCCGCCGCGGACTCCCTCGACGCGCTCCAGGAGGCCAAGGTCGCCCACACCGGCGGCACCTCCCCGCTGGCCCTCGCCAACCGCGAGATCGGCGCCCTGCCCCCGCACGCCAAGGCCGAGGCCGGCAAGCGCGTCGGCATGGCCCGCGGCGCCGTGAACAAGGCCCTGGCCGCCCGCCAGGCAGAACTGGAGGCCGAGCGGGACGCGCGCGTGCTGGTCGAGGAGGCCGTGGACGTCACGCTGCCGTACGACCGCGTACCGGCCGGCGCCCGCCATCCGCTCACCACGCTGTCGGAGCGCATCGAGGACATCTTCGTGGCCATGGGCTACGAGGTCGCCGAGGGCCCGCAGGTCGAGGCCGAGTGGTTCAACTTCGACGCGCTGAACATCGGCCCGGACCACCCGGCCCGCGGAGAGGCCGACACCTTCTTCGTGCAGGGCCCGGACGGCGGCTCCGAGTCCGGCGTCGTACTGCGCACCCACACCTCGCCCGTGCAGATCCGCTCGCTGCTCGACCGTGAGCTGCCGGTGTACGTGATCTGCCCCGGCCGCGTGTACCGCACCGACGAGCTGGACGCCACGCACACCCCGGTCTTCCACCAGGTCGAGCTGCTCGCCGTGGACGAGGGCCTGACCATGGCCGACCTGAAGGGCACCCTGGACCACATGGTCCAGTCGCTGTTCGGCGAGGGCATGAAGACCCGGCTCAGGCCGAACTTCTTCCCGTTCACCGAGCCGTCCGCCGAGATGGACATGGTGTGCTACGTCTGCCGCGGCGAGTCCGTCGGCAACCCCGACCGGCCCTGCCGTACCTGCTCCTCCGAGGGCTGGATCGAGCTCGGCGGCTGCGGCATGGTCAACCCGCGGGTGCTCACCGCCTGCGGCGTCGACCCGGAGAAGTACAGCGGCTTCGCCTTCGGGTTCGGCATCGAGCGGATGTTGATGTTCCGCCACAACGTCGAGGACATGCGAGACATGGTCGAGGGTGACGTCCGGTTCACCCGGCCGTTCGGGATGGAGATCTGATGCGGGTCCCGCTTTCTTGGCTGCGGGAGTACGTCGACCTGCCGGCCACCGAGACCGGCCGCGATGTGCAGGCCAAGCTCATTTCGGCCGGTCTGGAGGTCGAGACCGTCGAGCAGCTCGGCGACGGCCTCAAGGGGCCGCTCGTCGTCGGCCAGGTGCTGACCATCGAGGAGCTGGAGGGCTTCAAGAAGCCGATCCGCTTCTGCACGGTCGACGTCGGCCAGGCCAACGGCACCGGTGAGCCTCAGGAGATCGTCTGCGGCGCCCGCAACTTCGCCGTCGACGACAAGGTCGTCGTGGTGCTGCCGGGCGCCGTGCTGCCCGGCGGCTTCGCGATCAGCGCCCGCAAGACCTACGGCAAGACGTCCCACGGCATGATCTGCTCCAGCGACGAGCTGGGCATGGGCGACGACGGCACCAAGGGCATCATCGTGCTGCCGCCGGAGACCGAGGTCGGCAAGGACGCCATCGAGCTGCTCGAACTGGTCGACGAGGTCCTGGACATCGCCGTCACCGCCAACCGCGGCGACTGCCTGTCCATCCGCGGCGTCGCCCGCGAGACCGCCATCGCCTACGGTCTGCCGCTGCGCGACCCGGCGCTGCTCGACGTCCCGGGCCCGAACGCGTTCGGCTACCCCGTCGAGGTCTCCGATCCCGTCGGCTGCGACCGCTTCACCGCCCGCACCGTCACCGGCCTCGACCCGGAGGCACGCTCCCCGATCTGGCTCCGGCGCCGGCTGCAGAAGGTCGGCATGCGCCCGATCTCGCTCGCCGTCGACATCACCAACTACGTGATGACGGAACTCGGCCAGCCGCTGCACGCCTACGACCGGGGGCTGGTAGAGGGCACCATCGGCGTGCGCCGCGCCCAGGAGGGCGAGAAGCTCGTCACCCTCGACGGCGCCACGCGCACTCTGCACGCCGAGGACCTGGTGATCACCGACGAGCGCGGCCCGATCGGCCTCGCGGGCGTCATGGGCGGCGCCAACACCGAGATCGCCGACCTCCCCCAGTCTCGAATGGACTCGACCGGGGGGACCCCCATCGACGTCGAGAACGCGACCACCGAGGTCGTGATCGAGGCCGCGCACTTCGACCAGGTCGCCATCGCGCGTACGGCCCGCCGCCACAAGCTGTCCTCCGAGGCGTCCCGCCGCTTCGAGCGCGGCGTCGACCCGCTGGCCGCGGCCGCCGCCGCCCAGCGCACCGTCGACCTGCTGGTGCTGCTCGCGGGCGGCACCGCCGACGCCGGGGTCACCGAGGTCATCGCGCCGTCCGCGCCGCACACCATCACTCTCCCGGCCGGCCACCCGGACAAGGTCGCGGGCGTCGACTACGGCCGCGAGACCGTCGTACGGCGACTCCAGGCGATCGGCTGCGACGTGTACGGGCAGGACGAGCTGATCGTCACCGTGCCGTCCTGGCGGCCCGACCTCCTCGAACCGAACGACCTGGCCGAAGAGGTCATCCGCCTGGAGGGCTACGAGAACCTGCCCTCCACGCTGCCCAAGCCGCCGTCCGGCCGTGGTCTGACCCACCGGCAGCGGCTGCACCGCAGGGTCGGCCGCGCGCTGGCCGGAGCGGGCTATGTCGAGGCGCCGAACTACCCGTTCGTCAGCGAGCAGGTCTTCGACCAGCTCGGCCTGGAGGCCGACGACCCGGCCCGCCGCGTCGTCAAGCTGGTCAACCCGCTCAACGACGAGGAGCCCGCGCTGCGTACGTCGCTGCTGCCGGGCCTGCTGGGCGCGCTGCGGCGCAACGACGGCCGGGGCTCGCACGACCTGGCCCTCTTCGAGGCCGACCTGGTCTTCCACCCGAGCGAGGAGCGGCGTGTGGCCGGGCACCTGCCCGTCGACCGCCGCCCGACCGACGAGGAGATCGCCTCGCTGACCGCCGTTCTGCCCGCGCAGCCGCGCCACGTCGCCGTCGTCCTCGCGGGCGCCCGCGAGCAGGCCGGCTGGTGGGGCAAGGGCCGCCCGGCCGACTGGGCCGACGCGGTCGAGGCCGCCCGGACCGTCGCCGGTGAGGCCGGTGCCGAGCTGATCGTGCGCAAGGGCCAGTACGGGCCGTGGCACCCGGGGCGGTGCGCCGAGCTGGCGGTCACCGTCGACGGTGCCGAGAAGGTCGTCGGCCACGCCGGTGAGCTGCACCCGCGGGTGGTCAAGGCCCTCGGTCTGCCCGCGCGTACCTGCGCGATGGAGCTCGACCTGGACGCCCTGGAGCGGGTCGGTGACGGTGTCCCGCAGGCGCCGGGCATCTCCACGTTCCCGGTCGCCACACAGGATGTCGCCCTGGTCGTCGACCAGTTCGTCCCCGCGGCGGATGTCGAGGCGGCGCTGCGTGAGGGCGCTGGTGAACTGCTGGAGTCCATCCGCCTGTTCGACGTCTACGAGAACGCCGAGCAGCTCGGCGAGGGGCGGAAGTCGCTGGCGTACGCGTTGCGCTTCCGCGCGGGTGACCGGACGTTGACCGTGGACGAGGCCTCGGCTGCTCGGGATGCGGCGGTTGCGTTGGCGGGCGAGCGTATGGGGGCTGTGCTGCGCGGCTAGCCGCCGTGGGGGACTGCGTTGTCCGGCCGGGTGCGGGTTTGCCGTGGCTGGTCGCGCAGTTCCCCCGCGCCTCTTGTGAGGGCTACGCCACCGACACCCCCCCACTGGGAGGCCGTCGGCATGATTCGCAATCGAGGCTCAGCAGTCGGATTAGCGCAACGTAGTGATTCTGTGGCAGAGTGTTACGCGCATGCCCGGCGCCCAGGCGACGTCGGGCACCCTCCTCGGCGGGGCCGCGAGACCTCACCGACAAGCGTCCGGAGGGACGTGTCACGCGGGCTGACGGCTTCCGTTGTTCAGTACCAGGGCACGAAGGCGACTGGCTCACACCGCCTGAGCAACGCTCAGGCCAAGCCAGTCAGAGACGCTGGGGCTCCCCGTAGGGCGTGGCCCCGGGTACCACTCACGAGCGGTGACCGGGGCGGGCTTCGTGGCGCGGGTCCAGGCCCGGCTGAGGGGCGCTCTCGCCCACAGGAATGTTGAGCATATTGCTGCGGCCGCTGCCGCCGCGGATCGACGGGCTGGCCACGGCCGCGGCGCAGCTGTCCGCCGACCGTGGCGCCCGCGTCGGCGGGGACCTGTACGAGGTGACCGCCACCGAGCACGGCGTACGGGTGGTGATGGGCGACGTGCGCGGGCACGGGCTCTCCGCCATCGGCACCGTGGCCGCCGTACTCGGGAGTTTCCGGGAGGCCGTGCACGACGAACCCGAACTGGGCAGTGTGCTCCGACGGCTGGATCGGGCGCTCGCCCGGCATCTGCGGGAGCGGGCCAAGGACGAGCACCCCTCCGCGGGTCCCGACCCCGAGAACCCGGTGGCCGAGGAGTTCGTGACCGTGCTGCTCCTGGAGATCGGGCCGGACGGCGACGTACGCGCCCTCAACTGCGGCCACCCCTGGCCGTACCGGCTCGGCGACGACTGCGCGGAGCCGCTCGCCCAAGCCGAACCCCTGCCTCCACTCGGACTGTTCCCACTCCCCGCCGAGCTGCCGGTCGCCCACTGCGGTCAACTGCTGCCCGGCGAGGCCCTGTTCCTGCACACGGATGGTGTCGAGGACGCCCGTGACGGGCGTGGCCGATTCTTTCCGCTGCCCGCCGTGCTCGCCGAGACCGTACGTACGTGGCCGATCTCTCCGCAGTCCGTGCTGCGAGCCGTGTTCACCCGCCTCCGCCGCCACACCGGGGGCAGACCCACTGACGACGTGGCCATGCTCGTCTTAAGGAACGACCGTCAACCCGGGTGCGCCCCGATAGGGGCGCGGGGCTGTGACATAGGCGGCTCCGCCGCCGGGGCGCGACCAGCCACAACCTACCCGCAGCCGACAAACCACCTGTAGTTCCCCCTCGTTTCCAGCGGAGCGCGCCGGCGGCAGCCGTCCGCCCCGCCACGGAGTGTCGGGCAGGCAGCTGGGCGGACGGCGCGGAGTCGGGCCGCCGCACTGTACGAGGGGGAGCCGGCGGCCCGGCCGGCCTCTTGCGAGGCATTTCAGTCAACCGGTCCAAAACTCTCCGCAACAGCGCGCGCACAGCGCGGATTCGAGCACTCCGTTCACACGGGGTGTGAACAGAGAGGCGCTACGGTAGGACACCGCCCGCACCGAGCCACCGGAGGGCCTTCATGCAGCCCAACACCTTGCTCGACGCGATACTCGACGAGGCCGGGATCTCCCATGCGGGACTCGCCGCCCACGTCAACCAGGCGGGGCGGGCACGCGGGCTCGCGCTCAGGTACGAACACACCGCCGTGGCACGGTGGTTGAAGGGGCAGCGCCCGCGCGGCCAGGTGCCCGACCTGATCTGCGAGGTGCTCGCCGCCCGGCTGCACCGGCAGGTGACCCTGGACGACATCGGCCTCGGCGTCCCGGGCGAACCGGCCTCGCCGCACGCCTCCACCCTGTCCGGTTTCGTGGAGCGGGCCACCGCCCTGTGGCGCTCCGACGAACAGCAGCGCCCGCATGTCCTCGGCGCCCCCGCCGTCACCGGCACGCCCGCCGTGATGCCCGTGTGGGAGTGGGAGAACCCGCCCGAGGACGTGGACGTCTCGCGCGGCGGACGGCACCACGTCAGCATGGCCGACATCGAGATGCTGCGCGCGGCCCGCACCCACTACGAGCAGATGTACCGCAAGGCCGGCGGCATCGCGACCCGCACCCGAATCGTCGGCTTCCTGAACGCCGAGGCCGCGCCCCTGCTGCGCGGCGGCTACACCGACGCCACCGGCCGCCAACTCCACCGCGCCACGGGCGGTTTGGTGGCCGTCGCGGGCATCTGCGCGTACGACTCCGACGCCCACGGACTCGCCCAGCGGTACTTCCACCAGGCCCTCAGGCTCGCGAAGGCCAGCGGGGACCGGGGACTTGGCGCGTATGTGATCGCCCTGCTCGTCAACCAGTCGCTGTTCATGAAGGAGTACCGGCAGTCCGTCGCCTTCGCCGAGGCCGCGCTGCGTGCCGCGGGCAAGCACATCACCCCGGCGCTCGCCTCGGACCTCTACGCGATGCAGGCCAAGGCGTACGCGCACCTCGGCGACGGCACCAGCGCGCTGTCCTGCATCCGGCGGGCCGAGCAGGCCGCCGAGCGCATCCGGCGCGGATACGAACCGGACGAGACCGGCTATGTCCAGCCCGGCCTGGTCAACGTACAGGTGGCGGAGGCGCTGCTCAGCCTCGGCGACCTGGCGGCGGCCGCGGAGCACGCCACGGCCGCGGTCGACACCCCGGCGCACGACCGGGGACGCGTGCATCGGCTCGCCATTCTCAGCCAGATCGAGCTGCGGCAGGGCAACGCCGACAAGGCGGTGGCGACCGCCGTGGAAATGGCCGAACGGGCGCGGGGGATGGAGTCCCAGCGGCTGCGTGACAGATTGCGGGCGGTACGCGAATACCTGGTGCGCAGCGGCTGCGCGGGCACTGCCGAGGCCGCCGAACTCATCGACGGGGCACTGCGCGTACCGCTGTGAACACCGCGGTGGAGGGGAACCGCCGGAACCCTGCGCCTACCGCTGCGCTGTGAGCGGCCTGCCGCTGCCTGATGTCAGGACGCTCCTGCTGCGATATTGCCACTTACTCGGCGGAAGGTGGCAGAACCGTGCAGTGGACGAAACAGAACGAACAGACTATGTACTCAAACCGTTGGTTCAGCGTCAATCTCGCAGATGTCGCGCTGCCGGACGGGCGGCACATCGATCACTTCCTCATACGACTGCGGCCCGTCGCCGTGGCCACGGTGGTGAACGAGGCCAATGAGGTACTCCTCCTGTGGCGGCACCGCTTCATCACCGACAGCTGGGGATGGGAACTCGCGGCGGGTGTGGTCGAGGACGGCGAGGACATCGCCGAGGCCGCGGCCCGCGAACTGGAGGAGGAGACCGGCTGGCGACCGGGACCCCTGCGCCATCTGATGAGCGTCGAGCCCTCCAACGGGCTCACCGACGCCCGGCACCACATCTACTGGGCCGATGAGGGCGCGTATACGGGTCACCCCGTGGACGACTTCGAATCGGACCGCCGGGAATGGGTTCCGCTCAAGCTCGTTCCCGACATGGTCGCCCGCGGCGAGGTCCCGGCCGCGAACATGGCGGCCGCACTGCTCCTCCTGCACCACCTGAGGCTCGGACAGGACACCATGCCCTGATCCCTCGCCACGCCCCGACCGACCCCGATGGCGGGGGATCAGCGCGCCAGTGACTGCCAGACCGCCACGACGAGCGCGCCCACCGCGGTGAGCACCGCGACCGCGGGCAAGGGCCAGCGGGCGTGCTCCAGAGCGGCGACCCGTGCGCTCAGGTCGTCGACTTCCTTGGCGGTCTGTTCGGCGCGGTGGCTGAGCAGAGTCAGTCCTCCCTCGACGTGGGCATGCGCCACGTCCAGACGACGACGTAACTCTGCGAGTTCACCGTGGAGCACGGGATGCTCCGGGTCGGTGGCCACGAGTCGACTCCTCTCTGTAGTCGTTAGGGGCCTTGCATGCGCACGTAAAGTCAACTCCCCTGGTGGGTGAGTGGGGAGCGTGTGCGAGGGGCATATGCGTGTCCGGTGCTCACACGGTGTGTGAATGCCATGGGCCCGGCACCGAGTACGGTGCCGGGCCCACGCGGGCATGAAGTTGTACGGACTGTGACGGGACGCGGTGGCGCGTGATGTTCAGGCGTATGCGGTGCTCAGGCGTACGTGGCGCTCAGGTGTACGCGTAGAAGCCCGACCCCGACTTACGGCCGAGCCGCCCCGCGTCGACCATCCGCTGGAGCAGCGGGGGAGCGGCGTACAGGGGCTCCTTGTACTCCTCGTACATCGAGTACGCCACCGAGGCGACCGTGTCCAGGCCGATCAGGTCGGACAGCTTGAGCGGGCCCATCGGGTGGGCGCAGCCCAGCTCCATGCCGTTGTCGATGTCCTCGCGGCTGGCGATGCCCGACTCGAACATCCGGATCGCGGAGAGCAGATACGGGATCAGCAGCGCGTTGACCACGAAGCCCGAGCGGTCCTGGGCGCGGATCGCGTGCTTGCCCAGCACCTTCTCGGTGAACAGCTGCGCCCGGCCGAGGGTGCCCTCGGAGGTGGTCAGCGCCGGGATCAGCTCGACGAGCTTCTGCACGGGCGCCGGGTTGAAGAAGTGGATGCCGATGACCTGGTCGGGCCGCGAGGTGGCGACCGCCAGCTTCACCAGGGGGATCGAGGAGGTGTTGGAGGCCAGGATCGCGTCCGGGCGGGTCACCACCTGGTCGAGCACCTGGAAGATCTCGGTCTTCACCTGCTCGTTCTCGACGACGGCCTCGATCACCAGATCACGGTCGGCGAACTCGCCGAGGTCGGTCGTGAAGCCGAGCCGCGCCTGGGTGGCGTCCCGGTCCTCCTCGGAGAGCTTGCCGCGCTCGGCGGCCTTGGAGAGCGAGTTGAACAGCCGGGTCCGGCCGATCTCCAGGGCCTCGCCGGTGGTCTCGGCGACCTTCACGTCCAGGCCGGCGCGGGCGCACACCTCGGCGATACCGGCTCCCATCTGGCCGCAGCCCACCACGCCGACGCGTGCGATGTCTCCCCAACTGTCGGTCACATCGTCCCTTTCGCTGTTCTCAGGGTTCTCGAAGGTTCTAGGGTTCTCAGGTGCTCCGGGCCTCGCAGGTCCCTGTGGTTCGGCACCTGCTGCAAACCTGCACGTTACCTTCGGCAACTGTTGATCAATTGTCCGGGTGCCGCATGGCAGGCTGTTCCGCGGACGGCCCGCGACGGGGCGGGAATGGCGCACGGAGGTATGAGGATGCATCGGAAACCACGGATGTCACGGCGGGCCTTCGCGGCGAGTGCCCTGTCGGGGCTCGTGGTGGCGGGCGGCGCGGTGGCGGGCATCGCCATGGCGGGCGGATCGGAACCGGACCGTCGCCGTCATACGACCCGTGAGATGCGCGGCATGTGGCTGGCGACCGTGGTGAACCGCGACTGGCCCTCCACAGCGGGCCTGACCGCGGCCGAGCAGCGCGCCGAGCTCCTCGCACACCTCGACACGGCCGTGGAGCGCGGCCTCAACACGGTGATCTTCCAGGTCCGCCCCACGGCCGACGCCCTGTGGCCGTCCCCGTACGAGCCCTGGTCGCAGTACCTCACCGGCACCCAGGGCCAGGACCCGGGCTGGGACCCGCTGGGCACGGCGGTCGAGGAGGCGCACGCCCGCGGCCTTGAGCTGCACGCCTGGTTCAACCCGTACCGGATCGCCAACCACGCCGACCCGACGCGGCTCATCGCCTCCCACCCCGCCCGCAAGAACCCCGAGTGGGTGGTGGCCTACGGCGGCAAGCTGTACTACAACCCCGGGCTGCCCGAGGTCCGCGCCTTCGTCCAGAACGCGATGCTCGACGCGGTGAAGAAGTACCCCGTCGACGCCGTGCACTTCGACGACTACTTCTACCCGTACCCGGTCGCGGGCCAGACCTTCGACGACGACGCGGCCTACGACCGGCACGGCAGCTCCTTCACGAGCCGGGCGGCCTGGCGCCGGGCCAACACCGACAAGCTGGTGCGCGAGATGGCGGCCCGCATCAAGAGCGTCCGCCCCGGCACGGAGTTCGGGATCAGCCCCTTCGGCGTGTGGCGCAACGTGGGCACGGACCCGCTCGGCTCGGACACCAGGGCCGGGGTGCAGACGTACGACGATCTGTACGCCGACACCAGGACATGGGTGCGGGAGGGCTGGATCGACTACATCTGCCCGCAGATCTACTGGAACATCGGCTTCGCCGCCGCCGACTACGCCAAGCTCCTGCCCTGGTGGGCGGAGGTCGCGCGGGACTCGGCGACGAAGCTGTACATCGGTGAGGCGCTGTACAAGGCGGGAGACCCGGCGCAGCCCGCGGCCTGGCAGGACCCGGCCGAGCTCTCCCGCCACCTCACCCTCGCCCGCGACTACCCGCAGGCGCGCGGGCACGTCTTCTTCTCCGCCAAGGAGGTGGCGGCCGACGCGAACGGCGCCATGGCACAGGTGGTCGCCGACCACTACCAGGGGGCGGCGACACCGCGCTGACGTGATCGGCACGGGTCCGCGGGTCTACGGTTCCGCGGGCCCGTGGACGTGCGGGGCGCCTACTCGGTGCGCTCCTCCTCGATGTGGCGTACGACCGTGTCCGGCCCCGGTGACATCAGGGCCTCGTGACCGTCGTCGAAGCGCACCCGGTAGGGGGGACTGCCGTCCGGCCCCAGGACCTCGATGACCTCCGCGGTCCGGTCGTGTTGTCCGACGGTCCTGCCGTGCACCAGCAGAGTGTCACCTACAGTTGCCTGCATCGGAGGGGCCTCCTCGTCTCGCAAGGGAGTGAGTGGGGGTCCGTGGTCCAAGTCTACGGCGGGTGCCGTCGGTTGGGACCGGTGTATGCATACGGTCAGGCCTTCGTCCGCTGCGTGACCGCGATGCACACCAGGACGGCGGCGGCCGCGAGGGGCGCGGCCGGGGTGAGCCGCTCGCCGAGCAGCAGCACCGACCACACCAGTGTGAGCAGCGGCTGCGCAAGCTGCAACTGGCTGGCCTTCGGGATACCGATCGAGGCCATGCCCCGGTACCAGACGACCAGGCCGAGGAACTGCGAGCCGACGGCCACCCACAGCAGCCCGGCGAGGCTGTGCGCGGTGAGCTCCACGGGCTCGTACGACAGGGCCAGCAGCGCACCCGGCACGGTGAACGGCAGGCACAGCACCAGCGCCCAGGCGATGACCTGCCAGCCGGGCATCACCCGGGCCAGCCGGCCGCCCTCGGTGTAGCCGGCCGCGCACACCAGCAGGGCGGCGAAGAGGTACAGGTCGGCCGTGGTGAGGGCGCCGCCGCTCTGCTGCACGGTGAACGCGGCCACCGCCGACGCACCCGTGAGCGCGGCGATCCAGAAGGTGCGAGAGGGGCGGGTCCCGACGCGCAGCGCCGACAGCAGGGCGGTCGTCAGCGGCAGCAGCCCGACCACGACGGCGGCGTGCGCGGTGGTCGACGTCCGCAGGGCGAGGGTGGTCAGCAGCGGGAAGCCGAGCACGACACCGGCGGCGACCACGGCGAGCCCCGGCCAGTGGCGGCGCCCGGGGAACGGTACCCGCAGCGCCAGCAGGCAGCCGCCCGCGACGAGGGCCGCGAGGACGGTGCGGAAGGCCACCAGGGACCACGGGCCGAAGCCCTCCAGACCCCAGACCGTGGCGGGGAAGGTGAGGGAGAAGGCGGTGACGCCGAGGGCGGCCAGCAGGGTGCCGGTTCCGGTCCCGCGAGGCTTGGCGGTGCGGGGTTCGGTGGTGCCGGGCTCGGTCGTGTGCGGTTCGGTGGTGCCGTTGCGGGGTGTGCCGACTGCTACTGACCTGTCCCCGGTAGCGCTACTCTCTGCTTTCATGTATGAGCGTAGCAGTGTCGGTGAACTGGCGGAACAACTGCGAACGGAACTGGACCGCTACTCGCCCGGTGGAAAGCTCCCGTCGAGCCGAGCCCTCGTCGAACGCTTCCGGGTGAGCCCCGTGACCGTCTCCCGGGCCCTGGCCCAGCTCGTCGCCGAGGGGCTGGTGGTGACCCGGCCGGGGGCGGGGGCGTTCCGGGCGCGATCGCGCGAGAGTGGGCCGGTCGTGGGGGACACGTCCTGGCAGACGGTCGTGCTGAGTGCCGACGGCGCCACCGAACTCGTACCGCGCACGGTGGACGCCTCCGGCGTGCTGGTTTCGCTCGCGGCCCCGCCGCCGGGGGTGATCGAGTTCAACGGCGGCTATCTGCACGCGTCGCTGCAGCCCGAGCGGGCCATGGGCGCCGCGCTGTCCCGTGCAGGCCGGCGCCCCGGCGCATGGGCGCGCCCGCCGGTCGAAGGGGTGCCGGACCTGCGGGAATGGTGTGCGCGGAGCATCGGCGGCGCGATCACCGCGGCCGAGGTGCTCATCACGGCGGGCGGCCAGTCCGCGCTGACCACCGCCCTGCGCGCACTCGCCCCGCCGGGCGCGCCGGTCCTCGTCGAGTCGCCCACCTATCCGGGCATGCTGGCGATCGCACGGGCGGCGGGACTGCGGCCCGTGCCGGTCCCGGTGGACGCGGAGGGCGTGAAGCCGTCGCTGCTGGCCGACGCCTTCCGGGCTTCCGGCGCCCGGGTGTTCGTCTGCCAGCCGTTGTTCCAGAACCCCACGGGTGCCGTGCTCTCCGCCGAGCGGCGGGGCGAGGTGCTGCGGATCGCCCGGGAGGCGGGCGCGTTCGTGGTCGAGGACGACTTCGTACGGCGCCTGGTGCACGAGGACGCGGGGCCGCTGCCGCGTCCGCTGGCGGCCGAGGACCCCGACGGGGTGGTCGTCCACGTCAGCTCACTGACCAAGGCGACCTCGCCCAGCTTCCGCGTGGGCGCGCTCGCCGCCCGCGGCCCGGTGCTGGAACGGCTCCGCGCCATCCAGGTCGTCGACACCTTCTTCGTCCCACGGCCCCTTCAGGAGGCGGCCCTCGAACTGGTCGGCTCGCCGGCCTGGCCCCGGCATCTGAGGGCGGTCTCACGAGAGCTGAAGATCCGCCGGGACATGATGACGTCCGCACTGCGGCTGGAGCTGCCCGGCCTCTCCCTCCCGCACGTCCCGTCCGGCGGCTACCACCTCTGGCTCCGCCTCCCCGACGGCACGGATGAATCCGCCCTGGTCGCCACGGCCCTCCGTGCCGGCGTCGCCGTGACCCCCGGCCGCCCCTACTTCAGCGCCGAGCCTCCGGCCGGCCATCTGCGGTTGAGCTTCGCGGGGGTCGGGGGAGCGGGGGAGATCACGGAGGGGGTACGGAGACTGCGGACGGCCTGCGATGCGATGCTCTAAGCGCTCCGCCGGCTGTGCGGATATGCGGCTCCGCCGCGGGGCCGCGATGTGCCGTCGTTCGTCTGCGGCGCCGTCGTGGCTGGCCGCGTCCCGCGGCGGAGCCGCACATGTACACAGCCCCGCGCCCCTTCAGGGCGCTGCCGAACCGCAGCGGACTTCGCCCGACCCGCTCAGCCGAGAGGGCGCCGGACCGGGGGCTCCGCCGGGCGGGGAAATCGCTCGACGCCGGCACCCCTGACCTGCCAGCCTTCCGCCATGACCGACCTGTTGAGCCTCGCCGAGGGCTACGAGTTCTCCACCGACGCCGCCCGTGTCGACATCGACCGCGTTCACCGCTGGCTCTCCACGGACGCGTACTGGGCCCTCGGCCGGCCCCGCGAGAAGCTGGAGCGCGCCATGGCCGGTTCGCTCAACTTCGGTGTGTACGACAGGGCGTCGGGCGAGCAGGCGGCGTACGCGCGTGTCGTGACCGACCGGGCGACCTTCGCGTGGCTCTGCGACGTGTACGTCGACCGGGCGGTGCGGGGGAAGGGGATCGGCACCGCGCTGGTCGGCGCCGTGCGCGAGCACCTGCTGCCGTACGGGCTGCGGCGCATGCTGCTCGCCACGCACGACGCGCACGCCGTGTACGAGAAGGTCGGCTTCACGGCGCTCGACAAGCCGGACCAGTGGATGGTGCTCGCCTTCGAGTGAGGTGGCGCGAGGGCCTGTCCGGCTTCGGCCTCGGTGCCCTGGAAGCGCCGGTGAGCGGGTCATGGGGTGCCCCCGCGCGAGCCGAGCGAAGCCGCGGCCCGGGCGTGATCCGCAGGACAGGCCCCGGGCCGTCGGGCGGGCGTCGGTAAAGGGGCCGGCATGTTCGGTAACTCCTGAGCAACGCCCCTTGACCTGCGGAGTCTCTCGTTCCACCATCGCCGCATGCATCTTCGGGTCACGTTCGTCGCCGCCGCGCGCTGCTCCTCGCTGCTCGCGGAGCGCTTCGAGGACGACCGGCCGCTGGACCAGGCGGGCTGGGACGAGGTGCAGCGTGCCGCCCATGCGCTGGTGCCGTTGGCGGCGGCCGAACTGCGCTACTGCTCGCCCACGCCGCGCAGCCGTGCCACCGGTGACGCCCTCGGCTACGCGCCGCTGGCCCAGCCCGCCCTGCGGGACTGCGACATGGGCCGCTGGCGCGGCTTCACGCTCGGCGAGGCGATGGCCCGCGAGCCCTCGGCCGTGGACGCCTGGCTCGGCGACCCGCGGTCCCATCCGCACGGCGGGGAGTCGCTGATCGAGTTCATCACCCGCGTCGGCGGCTGGCTCGACACCCGCCCCGCCGACGACGGTGGCCGTATCGTCGCCGTCGCCGAACCCTCGGTCGTCCGGGCCGCCCTCGTCTACGCGCTCAAGGCCCCGCCGTCGACGTACTGGAACATCGACGTCCGCCCCCTGTCTACGGCCACCGTCGCGGGCCACGCCGGCCGCTGGAACCTGCGTCTGGACGGGGCGCCGCAGCGGGTCTGAGCGGGTCGGGCGAAGTCCGCTGCGGTTCGGCAGCGCCCTGAAGGGGCGCGGGGCTGTGTACATGTGCGGCTCCGCCGCGGGGCGCGGCCAGCCACGACGGCGCCGCAGACGATCGACGGCACATCGCGGCCCCGCGGCGGAGCCGCACATCGACACAGCCGGCGGAGCGCTTAGCCCGGCAGACGCGTGTAGTCGGTGACCAGTACCTGGTCCTTCGCCGGGCCGCGCACCCGCCACACCGTGCGCCAGTGGTCCTCGTCGTACGTCGTGAACTCGCCCCGGTAGAGGTCCGCGGCGCAGGGATGGTCCGCGATCCAGTGGCCGGTGGTCAGGTCGAGGTCGTGGAAGGGGCGCCCGTCGGAGAAGTGGACGGCGGCCGTGCCGGGCTTGTCGCCGGGGCGGAAGCGCAGGGTCCGCTCGGCGGGACGGGCGGCGCCCTCCCACGTGAAAGTGCCCGACTCGTGGTGGAGCAGTCCATCGCCGCCGTACGGGCCGAAAACCGTCGTTCCCGTGAAGTGGCCCTCTGCCCCGCTCGCCAGATCCCGCACGGACCGTTCCACGTGCCACCTCCCGGCGAGATACGTCGGTGCGTCGGCGACTGGCCAGAACTCGCCCATTCCGCCCCGCCTTTCGTCCCATCCGTTGCTGCGCGACCCATTGACGCACTCCGGCCCCCTCCCTATCTTGCCGTTCGAAGTGCTGATCAATGTCCGATATTTCGAACAACCTCCTTGAGCAGTTCCCTGAACGACTCCCTTGAACAACCTCCTTCAAGAGCCGCGGAGTATCCATGTCACGCACCCGCACCCGCTGGAGAATCGGTCTCACCGCCACCGCGCTCCTGGTGGCCTCGACCGCCCTGCCGGCACCCGCGAACGCCGAGGACGTCACCGACTACGCGATCACCGTCGACCCGACCGCCCAGGGCGCGGCGATCGACGACACGATGTACGGCGTCTTTTTCGAGGACATCAACCGCGCGGCGGACGGCGGGCTCTACGCCGAGCTCGTCCAGAACCGTTCCTTCGAGTACAGCACCGCCGACAACGGCTCCTACACGCCGCTCACCTCCTGGTCGGTCACCGGCACCGCGCGGACCGTGAACGACGAGGGCCGCCTCCACGAGCGCAACCGCACCTACCTCGCCCTCGACGCCGACTCGTCCGTCACCAACTCCGGCTACAACACCGGGATCAGGGTGGAGCAGGGCAAGGCGTACGACTTCTCCGTGTGGGCCCGGGCCGACGACGCACCGGCCACCCTCACCGTGACGGTCCAGGACGCTGAGGGCGAGCTCGTGCGGGCCCGCCGGGTCGCCGTACGCGGTGGCTGGGCCAAGTACCGGGCGCGGTTCACCGCGAGCCGGGACACCACCGTCGGCCGGCTCACCGTCGCCACCGACAACCCCGTGGCGCTCGACATGATCTCCCTGCTGCCCCGGGACACCTACAAGGGCCACGGCCTGCGCAAGGACCTCGCCGAGAAGATCGCCGCCCTGAAGCCCGGGTTCGTGCGCTTCCCCGGCGGCTGCCTGGTCAACACCGGCAGCATGGAGGACTACAGCGAGGCCTCCGGCTGGGAACGCCGGCGCTCGTACCAGTGGAAGGACACCATCGGTCCGGTCGAGCAGCGCGCGACCAACGCCAACTTCTGGGGCTACAACCAGAGTTACGGCCTCGGCTACTACGAGTACTTCCAGTTCTCCGAGGACGTGGGCGCGATGCCGCTGCCCGTGGTGCCCGCCCTAGTCACCGGCTGCGGCCAGAACCGGGCCACCGACGACGAAGCGCTGCTGAATCGGCACATCCAGGACACCCTCGACCTCATCGAGTTCGCCAACGGGCCGGTGACGAGCGAGTGGGGCCGCAAGCGCGCGCAGATGGGCCACCCGAAGCCCTTCGGCCTCACTCACCTCGCGGTCGGCAACGAGGAGAACCTGCCGAACGAGTTCTTCGCCCGCTTCCAGCGGTTCCGCGCCGCCATCGAGGCCGAGTACCCCGGCATCACCGTCATCTCCAACTCCGGCCCGGACGACACCGGTTCGACCTTCGACACCCTGTGGAGGCTGAACCGCGAGACGAACGTCGACATGGTCGACGAGCACTACTACAACAGCCCGCAGTGGTTCCTGCAGAACAACGACCGCTACGACTCCTACGACAGGAACGGCCCCGAGGTCTTCCTCGGCGAGTACGCCTCCCAGGGCAACACCTTCAACAACGCCCTCACCGAAGCCGCGTTCATGACCGGCCTGGAGCGCAACGCGGACATCGTCAAGCTCGCTTCGTACGCGCCGCTCCTCGCCAACGAGGACTACGTGCAGTGGCGGCCGGACATGATCTGGTTCAACAACCACGCCTCGTGGGGCTCGGCCAACTACGAGATGCAGAAGCTCTTCATGACCAACGTCGGGGACCGGGTCGTGCCCAGCACGGCCACGAGCACGCCCTCGGTCAGCGGCCCCATCACCGGCGCCGTCGGCCTGTCGACCTGGGCGACGACCGCCGCGTACGACGACGTCGAGGTCACGAGTGCGGACGGCACGACCCTGCTCGCCGACGACTTCAGCGGTGACGCCTCGCAGTGGACCCACACGGGCGGCGGCAGCTGGACCATCCAGGACGGGCAGTACGTGCAGACCGACGTGGCCGCCGAGAACACCATGGTCTCGGCCGGTGACACCTCTTGGCGCGACTACGACCTGCATGTGAAGGCCACCAAGAAGTCCGGCAGGGAGGGCTTCCTCGTCGCCTTCGGCGTCAAGGACACCGGCAACTACTACTGGTGGAACCTCGGCGGCTGGAACAACACCCTCTCCGCCGTCGAACAGGCCGTGGGCGGCGGCAAGTCGACGCTGATCTCCAAGGCCGGGTCGATCGAGACGGATCGCGCGTACGACATCGACATCAAGGTGCGCGGCCGCCAGGTGACCCTCTACCTCGACGGCCAGGAGTGGGGCAGCTTCACCGACGACAAGCCGGCGGAGCCCTTCCGCCAGGTCGTGACCAAGGACGCCGAGACCGGTGACCTGATCGTCAAGGTCGTCAACGCCCAGTCCGCGGACGCCCGTACGGCCCTCGACCTCGGCGGCGCGAAGGTCGCCTCGAAGGCCCGGGTGACCACCCTCACGGCCGCGCCCGACGCGGTGAACACGGAGACGGAGACACCGGTCGCTCCGGTGACGTCCACCTTCGAAGGGGTTGCCGAGAAGTTCACGTACACGTTCCCGGCGAACTCGGTCACGTTCCTGAGGATCAAGCAGCAGTGACTCGGTGGGCGGCCCGGGAGCTGAAGCGCGTCCGGGCCGCCCGCACGGTAAGTTCCTTGCGGGTCACGGCCGTTGGCGTCAGGCTCCTGAGCATGATGATACGAAAGGCGGACCTCGAAGTCCTCCGGTGAGCCCCGTGACACCTCCCCGAGGGGGAACCTCCCGTGGCGCGCGTACCCCGCGCAGAACCTTCCCGCAGCCTGACTCCTCGCACGACCGCGTCGCTCTGGCGCGGCTGCTGAGCGAGGACCGGCTCACGTACGGCCTCGCGGCCCGGCCGACCGGTCCAGGGCCGAGGCCGCCGTCACCGAGTTGTACCGGTTGATCGGCGAACCGGCCCCGGAGTTCAGCTCCCGGGCCGCCCGCAGTCGGCGAACAGCGGATGGGCCGCCCCGGTCAGCGTGGGCGCGAGTGTGCCGACGTCGGCGTCCGCCGCGATACGGCCCCCCTCGCGCTCGGCGGTGAGGCCGGAGGCGACCATGGCCGTGGTCTCCGTCAGGAGAGGGACCCCGGTCGGTGTCGTGGCGCGCGGCCGGGCGCGCAGTCCGTCCCGGGCGATGACGAGGCCGACGATCGCCATGGCGACCGACCCGAACAGGTCCATCGGCGCGCCGGTGAGGTTGTCGGCGACGGTGCCGGTGGAGTCGCGCAGGGCGGCGGCCTGGTCGTCGATCCGGGCGATGCGGTCCCGCACCAGCTCCGCGAGGAAGGCGTCGAAGTCGGCGACGTGCTGTGCGATGTCGCCGGACCTCGTCGCAAAGGCCGGGCCTGGCCCGGTACGACCGGCCTGCGGTGGCCGTCGTGCCGATGCAGCCGAAACGGCTGCTCCACCCTTGGGTCGGCGGAACTGACGCACCGGCGCCGCCCGCTCGAAACGGACACCCCAGCAAGCCGCCAGGGCCCGCCGGCGTCACAGCTCCTGAGACTGAGTTCTTGAGCTGGCCCGTGAGCGCTTGAGTTGGCCCGGGTGAGCGTCGGGGGTGGCCCGCGGATCAGCGCACGGGGTCTTGGAGGTCCTCCGCTGTGCGCTCGAAGCCGCCGGTGAAGAGGTATTACTGTAGCGGAAGGTGCCGGGGTAGCTGGCGCCCCGGCTCACGCTCAGCAGTCGAACACCGACCAGCAGATGTCGTTCCGCAATTGCTGATCGTCAAGTACGAGCTCGCGGATCGCTTCCGGGAGCTGGTCACGCTGCCACTGGCACTCAAGTCGCCCAGCTGCTTCGCCCTCGTCTTCCTGCGCGGCAGCACGTGCAGCCTTGATCGCATAGGCAGCCGCACCCAGCTCGTGGGCGGCGACGTGTGCGACGACCCCGGCCTGGCCGGCGGCGTATGCGGCATGCCGTGCTGCGCCACGTAGGTCTCGGGCAGCGCCCATCGCATGGCCTCCCGCCGCGCGAGCTTGCATCATCTTGACCTCGCCGCGCACCCAGGCGCGGGCATGCTCGATCGCTTGACGCGGTCGTGGATCCTCGGGCCGAACCGACTCGAAGAGGTCCAGGACGTGCTCCGCGCACGATGCCGCCCACAGGGCGAGGAGATGGTGATCCGTGTCGGTGAGGGTCCCGCCGCGGCGGATCGTCACGAAACGAGGGTCCCGGACCTTCGGGAGGATCATGACTGGTACTCCTTCTGCTGGTATCCGCTCCACGCCCGAGAGCGCGCACCCACGACCGGCTGACGCAGCTTCTGGCAAAGGGCGATGCATCTTATGTAACCGCGCCGTTGGCGAGCGGGTCCCCAGCATCGATCTCCTTGGCCAGTTTGTCTGCGTACTCGGTGAGGAGCTGGCGCAGGGCGGCGTAGTGCGGACCCGGGTCGCGGCGGCCGGCGAGTTGGTGCCAGGTGGTGGGGCGGCGCGCTGCCCATGCCTGGCGGATCTGCTCGGGCTGGACCTGTTCGAGGGGCCGGGGAGCGAAGAGGTGCTCCCCGGCGGTGATGCGCGTCCAGATGAAGATGGAGGCGATCTGGCGTTTCCGGTCGTCGAGCACGGGACCAGGGATCTCGGGGAGGCGGGCGGTCAGCTCTCTCCACGTCTCCTCGGGGAGTACCCAGTCGCTCAGGATGTCGCGGCGCCGCTTGTAGTCGGGAAGCTGATCGGCGACATCGCGTAGATGCGTGCCCAGCCCGACCACGGCGAAGCGAAAGTCGATCGGGGCGTCCTTGGCTCCCTTCCAGAAGGCGTCGTCGTTGACATCGTCGCGGACCGAGCCTGGAGGGATGCCCAGAATGAGTGCGGCTTCGCGGAGGGTGCACTGGGCGGACCGGCAGACGAGGTGGGCGGCCGCGGTGCGGCGGACGCGTCGCTCGTCGACGGGGAACTTGGTAGGCCGGATGAAGCGCTCGTACCAGTCCTGCTCCAGGAACGCGGGGATCTGGTGCGGCGCGAAGCCCATGCCCGAGCCGCGGAACGTGGCAATGCCCCGGCCGATGATTCCGGGATATGCGCTGATCAGGGATCGCATGATCTCCCGGAGCCGGGTGGAGCAAGTGTGTTCGTGATGTGCGAAGAACCGTGCCCAGGAGGTGCGGCTTTCGCGGGTGTGGAAAGCGGCGTCGAACAGGCCGGTGATCCGCTGCTGGACGTTGTCGGCGAACAGCAGCTTGTCGGCGATGCCGATCAGCGCGCCGAAGACCACGGCGTCCGGCGGGGCCTTGTCCAGAGAGTTCACGTGGTGGCCGCGGAGCTTGCCCGGATGATGCTCCTTGTTCGCCTGGAAGTACGCGTTCACGGTGTCGACGAGGTGGGAGTCGAGCAGGTGCCGGGGCTGAGGCCAGGAGGCCGCGATGAAACCCGTGACCAGCCGCAGGTCAGTCAAGCTCTCGGCGGTGCGGACCGGAGACAGGTTCGGGTCGAGTTCGTTCAGGATGTCGCGCTGGACATCGAGGAGGTTGCGGCCGAGCCGGATGGGGTTTTCGGCGAGCTCGATCCGGGCGCCGCAGGCTCTGCCGTGCATGCCGCGTCCGGAATCGGGGGCAGGGAAGCGGCACTGGGCGGGGTGCAGGTGACGGGCTCCGGGCCGGATCACCAGGGGGCCGCCGGCGAGACGTTGGTCGGGGCGATGGCAGGTGGGGCACTGGTGCTGCAGGAAGCATTCGTGCTCGGGGCAGGCGAAGACGACCGCTAGGTTCCATTCCTTCTTCCACGGGCCGCCATGGGTCTGCTGGATGGACGAGCCGTCCCCGGCCAGGCACTTCGGGCAAAAGCGGGGGAAGCCGGTGAACAGCCAGCCGTCGATGCGACGGCGTCCGGTGTCGGGGGCTCGCTCCAAACTGCGGGCCAGGGGCGGGTAGTGATCGCGCAGCCCGCGGAGCGTGAGCGCGTCCGCTTCCTCGCGGGTCAGTCGGGTCGCGTCGGCGAAGGCGGCGAGGTCGTCCGGGGCCGGATCGATGAGCAAGTGGTGGCGAAGGTGGAAGAGGCTGTGCCAGCCGGTGGGCAGCAGTCCGGTGCGTCGGGCCAGATCGGCGGGCGAGAGGTCGAGCCGGTGAGCGAGTCGCAGCAGGTATCCGGGCAGGCCCTCACCGGGCAGAGGGTCGAGACTTCGCGGAAGAGGAGGCGGCATGCGTCGGCGGCCTTCAGCTTCCAGTGGCCGCGCCGGGGCCCTGGTCGTCAAGGACGGTGTTGCGGGGACGCCTGCCGCCGGTCTTCTTCGCAGGACGCTTCGGCTCGGGAATGTCGGGGATCTCCCCGGCGGCGCGGTCACGCCCCGGAGGACCGGGGGTGATCGCGATGCCGTTCAACAGCGGTTCGGTCAGGCACTCGGTGCCCGAGTCGATGGCTTCCCGGCAGCCGTCCTCCAGGAGACGCTCCAGCAGGCCGACCACGCCGTCAGTGCGCTCGAAGAGGTACTCGGGCATGACGCCTGAGGTGAGCATGCCCGGCTCGGCTTTCATGAGGCGGAGCTGGGACTCGACGCCGGCGAGATGGTCGGTCCAGGCCGTGATCTCCTCGTCGGTGTCGTAGTGGAAGCGGTCGAGTTCCACCAGGTCGAAGCGCCGCTCGGTCTGCGTCGGCTCCGCGCCGTTCACCGCGTGTCGGGAGGGAGGGAACAGGACCTGGCCGCTGCCTGGGTCGTGGCGGCCTTCCCGTAGCAGGCCGGAGCGCGGGATGTCGACGCCGACCAGGACGAGGGTGACGTGCATGTTCATGAAGGCGCGGATCAGGTCGAGGGTGTCCTGGTCATCGGCGCGGTGCATGCGAAGCCTCGTAATGTCATCCAGCAACAGGGCCTTTGTGCCGTTTTCGTGCAGGGACAGGGCGACCTGGCGGATCAGGTCCGGCAGGTCCATCCGCGAACTCAGCGGGGCGCCGTAGAAGTTGAGGATCGCCTTGCAGAGACTCTTGGGTTTCGCGGTCACTGGCGTCTGCACGTAGGCGACGGGGACGTGCAGGTCACGGGTGCCGGGGACGGCTTCGGGGTTGAGGTGGCGGTGCAGCTGGAGCCAGCCCTCCTCGAAGGCTGCCAGGCACTCGCAGGCCGTCTCAGTCTTGCCCTGGTAGCCGCCGCCGCTGATCATCACACCGGACAGAGTGGTCGGCTTCCGCTTCGCCGCGTTGCTCGTGACCCGTCCGCGCAGCAGCTTGGTGACGGCCAGGCTCATCGGGGTCTGCAGCAGTGGCAGGTTGGCGTGAGTGACCGCGCGGTGCAGGTCGTGCAGCGATTTGTCCTTCGGACTCAGCAGACGCCACTGGGTCAGGTTCAGCTGCGGTGCGGGAACGAAGTCGTTCCGGGTTGCCACCCACTGCCGCCAGCCCGCGACCGTGTCCCGCATGGGCGGCGAGCCGGGTGTGAGAAGCGGCGCCGGCCTGCTCATGCGGGCCCCGGGATCGGTGGGTCGTCGTCCTGGTCGCCGGGCACCAGGAAGAAGTTGCGCTCCCGCAGGGCCTCGCCGAGCAGGGGTGGCGGCGTCGGCGGACGCGAGGAGACGGCCGCCTCACGCCTGCGCTGCCTGTCCGTGGTCACGGCCCGGCGCGTGGAGGCTGCAAGCTCTGTCGGCCGGGCCGGCTCGGGAAGCGCTGCAAGCGGAACAGGCGGCCGGTCCATGGCGGCCGCGTGGGCCCTGGCCAGCTCGCGGGCCCGTTCGGTCTCCTGCGGGGCCGTCAGCTGAGTGGGCCACTCGGTCACTGGTGTCCGCGCGGCCAGGAGTTTCAGCAGCACCGGCAGCAGTTCACGGTCGCCTTGAGGCTTGAGCCCGGCGCGGGCCGCCTCGGCGAGGACTTCGTGTACGCGTGTGTCGCTGAAGGCCGGGACATCGTCCCCGGGCGGCAGGCCGTTCCAGTCCAAGGCATGCCAGCATCCGGGCTGCGCAGGGTCCTCGAAAAAGACCTGTCGGCAGTCCCGCGGATCACGACGCACCACCCACTTGCCCGCGTGCTGGCCGCTGCGGTTCGAGCGCTGGCCGCGGTAGTTGTCGAGCACCGGGTCGGTGCCGCCGTACCAAAGTCCGCCGATCTTCACCCCGCGCCTGCGGTCGATCTTCCCGAAGTGAGCGGGCAGCAACTCGTAGTACAGCTCCGGCTCGGGCATCTCCAGGCTGATTCCGTCGCGGGCCGCCGCGGCGGCGAACAGCGTGTTCGGGCTGTGCCGCCCGCCCGGGTCCCAGGCGGGCGCATACTGCTCCAGCCTGCGGTTTTGCCACACCGAGATGATCCATGTCGCCAGCAGATGTTCCATCTGCGAGAGCGTCCAGACCGCGTCGCCTTCCGGATCGGTGCCCCGATCGGCGACATCGACGCCCCGGTAGCCGAGCAGCAGTTCCAGCAGCAGCGACTGGACTCCCGCGAACGCGCGCTCGCAGGCTGCCTTGTCGGTCGGCCGCATCGCGCGGGCCGGCAGCAGATCGATCCCCAACCGGCGGGCGACGGAGACGATGTGATGGTTCTTGTAGACGCTGCCGTGATCACTGGTCACCGTCTCCGGGGCGAAGAACGGCAGGCCCGCCACCTCGTGCCCGGCGAACTCGGCGACCAGCGCGGCCGGGACACCGGGGTAAGGCCACTCCATCTCCTCGCCCCAGTCCGGCCGCATCGGCAGCGGCCGCAGCACATCCCGCAACAGCATCGCCACCTCCACCGACGACTCCGACACCGGCGTGAGGCGGAACGCGACCAGGGAATGCGAGTAGGCATCCAGAGCGAGAGTGAGGTGGGCGGTGATCGGGGTGCCGAACACGTCGTCGAGGACCTTCACCGGCAGCGGCGTGGTGTCCAGCGCGACGACCTGCCCCGGGCGGGTGATCACGACCTTCGCCTTCCCCGTCTCCACCGCCGCGGCGGAGCGGACATAACGCTGTCGCGCGCGGCCGCTGTCGAACCACTCCTTCCACACCTTCATCAGCGTGGTGTAGTGCGGAACGTGCACCTCAGCGCCGAACTTCTCGGTCACGTACTGATGGATCATCCGCTCCTTGGTCTTCATGCTCACCTTCGAGCGGTGCAGACACTCGGCGTGAACAGCCCGGATCGCCTCGGCGACCTCTTCGGTGACCGCCCGCCGCCCGCGCAGCGGCGGTGTCCACCGCCCGTCCGCCAGGCCGATCAGCCCGTGTTCGGCGTACTGGGCCGCCATGCGCTTCAGCGAGCGTTCGCTGAACCACTCCAGCCCCAGGTGTCTGGCTTCCTGGCGGTCCAGACCCTTCAGCTCGGCCGCCTTCGCCCGGCGCCGCTCGGTCAGCGTGGTGTGCGCCGGGTCGTACTCAGGCCGGGGCTCTCCCGGCCGTGCCCAATGCCGGCTGCCGCTGCGGTAGCCGGTCTGGACCTCCAGCAGGTGTGCCTCCCTGATCCGCGCCCTGGTCAGGTCGTGATCCTGAAGATCCTCAACCCCGGTCCGCTGACGTCCCTCACCCATCACGACCTCCCCACCGGATAGATCCACGCGGCGTCGCCCAACGGCTGGGCAAGATCCATCGCCAGACGCCGGTGCCAGAGAAGATGCACGACATGCGCGCGAGCGACAGCAGGCAGCGACGTGGCACCCGCCAACTCGGCGAACTGCCACGGACGTTCGGAGCACAGTTCCAGCAGCTCATCGTGCAGTCCGAGCCGGTCGGCCATCGGCCGGCGCCGGGCGGACAACGAGTCCAGCCCAGTGGTCACGTGACGGCGCCAGCCGGCCACGACCAGGTAGCGCCAGCCGGCTGCTGCCGCCGCCCGCTCGGCCGCGGCGAACTTCACGAGGTCCTTGTCCTTGACCAAACGCCCCGGTCTCACGTCGATCAGCAACGCCGTCCCGGGCAGCAGCACGAGGAAATCCGGGGTGTGCTCCTCGGCACCGCCGACGGTGGTGAACTTCAGCGTGAACGGCTGGGACAACACCTCGCTCACACCGTCCGTGAAGTCCAGGGCCAGCAGCAGGCGTCGCTCTTCCAAGCTCTCGAATCCGTGCATCCGGCCCGTGGTCAGCACGAACTTCAGCCCCGGCCGGTGCCGCTGACCGGCCCGCCAGGTGAAACCACGCACCGGCGCCGAAGCGAGCGCGGGAAAGCCCGCCAGGCCCTGAACCGGGCAGACCACCTTCGCCCGGGACGCCTTCCACACCGTTGTCCACCGACGCGCCCACCCGCGCCCCGTCTCCAGCCTGTCGGCCGCATCCGGAGCGAGGGCGTACGGCACGACGAGATCATCGAGGGTGCAGTCATGCGACCACACAGGCCCCGCCTCGACCGGCGGCGTACGGACTGTTACCTCCATGCCCCCAGAACAACCCGCCCGAAGGCCCGCGCGTACCACTTCCCACGAAAACTGCGCAGGTGAGACCAGCGACCGCTACCCTGCGGGCCACCCCTGACGCTCACCAAGGCCAACTCAAGCGCTCACGGGCCAGCTCAAGAACTCAGTCACAGCTCCCGGCACGACCACCCTGCTCCAGGATTGCATAAACGTGCATCGAAACGTATAGTCATGCCATCCAGGAGGAGGATTTCATGGCGGTACGTGCAGCGGTTGCGGGAGCGAGTGGTTACGCGGGCGGGGAACTGCTGCGTCTGCTTCTCGTGCACCCCGAGGTCGAGATCGGTGCCCTGACCGGCAACTCCAACGCGGGCCAGCGCCTCGGCGCGCTGCAGCCGCACCTGCTGCCGTTGGCCGACCGGGTGCTGGAGCCGACCACCGCCGAGGTGCTCGCCGGGCACGATGTCGTCTTCCTCGCGCTGCCGCACGGGCAGTCCGCCGCCGTCGCCGAGCAGCTCGGGCCGGACGTGCTCGTGGTCGACATGGGCGCCGACTTCCGGCTGAAGGACGCCGCCGACTGGGAGAGGTTCTACGGCTCCGCGCACGCCGGGACCTGGCCCTACGGCCTCCCCGAACTGCCGGGTGCCCGCGCCGCGCTGGAGGGGTCCAGGCGCATCGCGGTACCCGGTTGCTACCCGACGGCCGCCTCCCTGGCCCTCTTCCCGGCGTACGCGGCCGGGCTGGCCGAGGCCGAGGCCGTGATCGTCGCCGCGTCCGGCACGTCCGGCGCGGGCAAGGCGCCCAAGCCGCACCTGCTGGGCAGCGAGGTCATGGGCTCGATGTCCCCGTACGGCGTCGGTGGCGGCCACCGGCACACCCCGGAGATGATCCAGAACCTCAGCGCGGCCGCCGGTGAGTCCGTCAGCGTCTCCTTTACGCCGACCCTCGCGCCGATGCCCCGCGGCATCCTCGCCACGTGCTCCGCCAAGGCCAAGCCCGGCGTCACCGCCGACTCCGTCCGTGCCGCGTACGACAAGGCATTCGCCGACGAACCGTTCGTCCACCTCCTCCCCGAGGGGCAGTGGCCCGCCACGGCGTTCGTCCACGGTTCCAACGCCGTATCGGTGCAGGTCGCGTACGACGAGGCCGCGCGGCGCATCATCGCGATCAGCGCCATCGACAACCTGACCAAGGGCACCGCGGGCGGTGCCGTCCAGAGCATGAACCTCGCCCTCGGGCTCGACGAGACCACCGGGCTTTCCACGATCGGAGTCGCACCGTGAGCGACGCACGTGCAGCCACTCGGCCGCAGACAACTGGGGGTACCTCCCAGGCCCTTAAGGCACTGGGGGAGAAAGCCGCACCTCTGCGCTGCACGGGCGGCAGTGACATCAGCCGCTACCGCGGCGGGGCGAACAAGGAGATGCAGTGAGTGTCACGGCAGCTAAAGGGTTCACGGCGGCCGGAATCGCCGCCGGGATCAAGGAGAACGGCAACCCGGACCTGGCCCTCGTGGTCAACAACGGGCCCCGCCTCGCCGCCGCGGGCGTGTTCACCTCCAACCGTGTGAAGGCCGCGCCGGTCCTGTGGTCCGAGCAGGTCCTCAAGGGCGGCCAGGTCTCCGCCGTGATCCTCAACTCCGGTGGCGCCAACGCCTGTACGGGACCCAAGGGCTTCCAGGACACGCATGCCACCGCGGAGAAGGCCGCCGAGGTACTCGAAGGCCACAACGCCGGCGAGGTCGCCGTCTGCTCCACCGGCCTCATCGGCGTACTGCTCCCGATGGACAGGCTGCTGCCCGGTGTCGAGACCGCGGCCGCCCAACTCACCGAGCACGGCGGCGAGAAGGCCGCCATCGCCATCAAGACCACCGACACCGTGCACAAGACGGCCGTCGTGACCAAGAACGGCTGGACCGTCGGCGGCATGGCCAAGGGCGCGGGCATGCTCGCCCCCGGCCTGGCCACCATGCTCGTCGTGCTCACCACCGACGCCGACGTCGAGAGCGACGTACTGGACAAGGCCCTGCGCGCCGCCACGCGCACGACCTTCGACCGCGTCGACTCCGACGGCTGCATGTCCACCAACGACACCGTGCTCCTGCTCGCCTCGGGGGCCGCGGGGATCACCCCGGACCGTGCCGAGTTCGCCGAAGCCGTACGCGAGGTCTGCGACGACCTCGGCCAGCAGCTCATCCGCGATGCCGAGGGCGCCAGCAAGGACATCAAGGTCGAGGTGATCAACGCCGCGACCGAGGACGACGCCGTCGAGGTGGGCCGCTCCATCGCCCGCAACAACCTCCTCAAGTGCGCGATCCACGGCGAGGACCCCAACTGGGGCCGCGTCCTGTCCGCCATCGGAACGACATCCGCCGCCTTCGAGCCCGACCGGCTCAACGTCGCCATCAACGGCGTCTGGGTATGCGAGAACGGCGGAGTCGGCGACGACCGCGACAAGGTCGACATGCGCTACCGCGAGGTCCACATCGTGGCCGACCTCGCCGCGGGCGGCGAGACCGCGACCATCTGGACCAACGACCTGACCGCCGACTACGTCCACGAGAACAGCGCGTATTCCTCATGAGCAGCACTCGCAAACACACCGCCCTTCCCAAGGCCCAGATCCTCATCGAGGCGCTGCCCTGGCTGGTCCGGCACAACGGCAAGACCGTCGTCATCAAGTTCGGCGGCAACGCCATGATCGACAAGGAGCTGAAGGCGGCGTTCGCGCAGGACGTGGTCTTCCTGCACCAGGCTGGGCTCAAGCCCGTCGTCGTGCACGGCGGCGGCCCTCAGATCAGTGCCGCCCTCGACCGGCACGGCATCGTCAGTGAGTTCAAGGCCGGCCTGCGCGTCACGACCGAGGACGCCATGGACGTCGTACGCATGGTGCTGGCCGGGCAGGTGCAGCGCGAGCTGGTCGGACTGCTCAACGAGCACGGGCCGCTGGCCGTGGGCCTGACGGGCGAGGACGCGCACACCATCACCGCCACCAAGCACCAGCCCGAGATCGACGGCGAGTTGGTCGACATCGGGCGGGTGGGCGAGATCACCGCGATCGACACGGGCGCGATCGAGGCTCTGCTCGCCGACGGCCGTATCCCGGTCGTCTCCTCGATCGCCCGTAGCCAGGACGCCTCTGACGAAAAGGGCCAAGTATACAACGTCAATGCTGATACGGCGGCTGCGGCACTCGCTGCTGCTCTTGGCGCCGAAACCCTCATGGTCCTCACGGACGTCGAGGGCCTCTACGAGGACTGGCCCAACAGCGACGAGGTGATCAGCCGCCTCACCGCATCCCAACTGGAGAAACTCCTGCCGGAGTTGTCGTCCGGCATGGTGCCGAAGATGGAGGGCTGCCTGCACGCCGTGCGGGGCGGCGTCACCACCGCCCGCGTCATCGACGGCCGGGTCCAGCACTCGATCCTGCTGGAGATCTTCACCGACGAGGGCATCGGCACGATGGTCGTGCCCGACGAGACCGAGGGGGACTCATGAGCAACCAGGACCTGACCGCGCGGTGGCAGGGCGCGCTCATGAACAACTACGGCACCCCGAAGCTCCCCCTCGTCCGCGGTGAGGGCACCAGGCTGTGGGACGCCGACGGCAAGGAGTACCTCGACTTCGTCGGCGGTATCGCGGTCAACGCGCTCGGCCACGCCCACCCGGCGATCGTCGACGCCGTGAGCAAGCAGATCGCCTCCCTCGGCCATGTCTCCAACCTCTTCGTCGCCGAGCCGCCCGTCGCGCTCGCCGAACGGCTGCTCCAGCTCTTCGGTCGGGACGGCAGGGTGTACTTCTGCAACTCGGGCGCCGAGGCCAACGAGGGCGCCTTCAAGATCGGCCGGCTGACCGGGCGTACGCACATGGTCGCCACCCAGGGCGGCTTCCACGGCCGGACCATGGGCGCCCTCGCGCTCACCGGCCAGCCCGGCAAGCAGGGCCCCTTCCTGCCGCTGCCCGGTGACATCACGCACGTCCCGTACGGCGACGCGCAGGCGCTGGCCGCCGCGGTGACGGAGGAGACGGCTCTGGTGATCATCGAGCCGATCCAGGGGGAGAACGGGGTCGTGGTGCCCCCGGCCGGCTATCTGAAGGCGGCCCGGGCGATCACCGCGGCGACGGGTGCGCTGCTGGTGCTGGACGAGGTGCAGACCGGCGTCGGCCGCACCGGCGGCTGGTTCGAGTACCAGGCCCACGAGGGCGTCCTCCCGGACGTCGTCACCCTCGCCAAGGGTCTCGGCGGCGGACTGCCGCTGGGCGCGACCGTCGCCTTCGGACGGGCGGCCGAGCTGCTGCAGCCCGGCCAGCACGGCACCACGTTCGGCGGGAACCCGGTCGCGTGCGCCGCCGGAGTGGCCGTACTGGACACCGTCGAGGCCGAAGGCCTGCTGGAGAACGTGAAGCGGCAGAGCGAGAAGATCCGCGACGGGATCGAGTCACTCGGCCACCCAAAGATCGACTATGTCCGTGGCGCGGGTCTGCTCCTGGGTATCGTGCTCACCGAGCCGCTCGCGCCTCTGGCGCAGCAGGCGGCTCAGGAGGCCGGTTTCCTGGTGAACGCGCCCGCCCCCGACGTCGTACGGCTCATGCCGCCACTGAACGTCGGCGACGACGAGGTGGACGCGCTGCTCCGGGCGCTCCCCGGCATCCTCGACGCAGCGAGCGCTGCCACCGCTGACACCACGGACAACGGGGACGGACGAGCCGGAGAATGAGACGACGATGAGCCAGGCGCAGGACCACGAGCAGGCAGGGCCCGCCGTGCCGCAGACCCGCACCGCACGCCACCGCCGGATCGTGGACATCCTCAACCGGCAACCGGTGCGGTCGCAGAGCCAGTTGGCCAAACTTCTCGCCGACGACGGGCTGAGCGTCACTCAGGCGACGCTCTCCCGGGACCTGGACGAGCTGAACGCGGTGAAGATCCGCAACAACGACGGCGATCTCATCTACGCGGTTCCGAGCGAGGGCGGTTTCCGCACGCCGCGTGCTCCGCTGGGCGAGTCGGCGAAGGAGGAGCGGATGCGGAGGCTCTCCGCGGAGCTGCTGATCTCCGCGGAGGCGTCCGCGAACCTTGTGGTCCTGCGGACCCCTCCGGGGGCGGCGCAGTTTCTCGCCTCGGCCATCGATCAGGCTGAGCTGCACGACATTCTGGGCACGATTGCCGGTGACGACACGTTGTTGTTGATCAGCAGGGAACCGACCGGGGGGCAGGCACTGGCGGATCACTTGTTGCGGTTGGCTCAGAACAACCACTGAGCTCGTGTCTTGGCTGCGGGGCGTCTGTGGCTGGTCGCGCCCACGCGGCGGAGCCGCATATGTCACAGCCCCGCGCCCCTGCAGGGGCGCGGCAGTCACCCAAGTCTCGCGGCCAGCCCTCCCGTGCACCGCACCTCGTCCCCCGCCGTGATCAGCAGAGCCTCCGTGTCCGGCAAGGACTCCAGCCACGTCAAGGCCTGCCGCGCGCCCATCGCGAAGGCGGCTGTGGCCCAGGCGTCGGCCCAGGTCAGGCTGGGGGTCACGACGGTGACGGCGACGAGGTCGGTGACGGCGGACTTGCCGGTGCCGGGGTCGACGACGTGGGCGCCGCGTTCGGCGGTGCCGGAGGTGGCGACGGCGAGCCGGTCGGTACCGGCGGCGGAGACCACGGCCGCCAGCGCGCCGGGCCGCAGGGGGTCCGAGACGCCGACGCGCCACGGCCGGGCGGGCCCCGGTACGCCGCAGAGCTGCACGTCACCGCCGCCGTTCACGCTCACCCCGCTCACGCCCGCCGCCATGAGGCGGAGCGCGGCCCGCTCGGTGGCCCACCCCTTCACCAACCCCGTCGGGTCGAAGCGGCCCTCGTACGTGGCGCTGAACCACCCGTCGCTGAGCCGCTCGGCCTCGGCGCACAGCTCCAGGACCTCGGCGACCTCGGGAGGGCACTCCTCGATGGTCAGCTCGCCCCGGGCGAGCCGGGAGATCCGGCTGGTCTCGCGGTAGGTGCTGAACACCTCGTCCACGGCGTGGAGCCCGGCCACGGCCTCGTCCAGCGCGGCCTTGACCGTCCCGGACTCCCCTCCCCGTACGTCGAAGGAGAAGACCGTGCCCATGACCTCCTCCGCATGGCGCAGCTGCGGCAGCGGCGCCGCCTCGTCCGGATCAGCCACCGGCCTTGTCCAGCGCCGACTGGAGGGACTCCTTGTAGCCACCGCTGGTGTAGGTGGCGCCGGAGACGGCGTCGATGTCGGCGCTGCCCGTGGCGATGGCCGCCTGGTTGAGCTGGGGGATGGCGTTGCCGCTGATCTGGGTGCTGCGGCCGCCGCTGGGCGACTGGAGCGCCTCGGCCTGCGTGATCCTGCCGCCGCTGACCGTCACCCGGACCTGGACCGGGCCGTACTCGGTCTGGACGAGATCACCCGTGAGGGTCTGGGCCTCCTGCGTGGCACCGCCACCGGACGCCTGCCCGGAGCCTGCCTGGCCCGAGCCTGCCTGTCCTGAGTCGGCCTGCCCGGGGCCTGCCTGTCCTGAGTCGGCCTGCCCCGAGCCTGCCTGTGCGTCCGAGCCTTGCGCGTCCGAGCCCTGTGCGTTGTCGGCGCTGCCCGCCTTGTCCAGCGCCGACTGGAGGGACTCCTTGTAGCCACCACTGGTGTAGGTGGCGCCGGAGACGGCGTCGATGTCGGCGCTGCCCGCGGTCATGGCCGCCTGGTTGAGCTGTGGCACGGCGGTCTGGGTGATCTGGGTGCTGCGGCCGCCGCTCGGCGCCTGCATCGCCTCGGCGCCGGTGATCTTTCCGCCGCTGACGGTGATACGGACCTGGACGGGCCCGTACTCGGTCTGCGCGACATCGCCGGTCAGCGTCTGGGCCTGGCCGCCCTGCGCCGACGGCGCCTGGCCGGCCGCAGCCGTCTGCTGCGGTGCGGCACCGCCCGCCGAGACCGCTCCCGGGTCGTCCGCCGGTTTCAGCGACAGCAGCAGCACGATGCCGGACACCGTGGCGGCTGTCGCGAGCATGACGCGTCGAACGGGATGACTCTTCTTCATCGCTCCTGAGCTCCTGAAATCCCCGTCGCTCACATCTCGAACGACTCGTGATGGATACGGCGGGCCGGTACGCCTGCGCCGCGCAGTGCCTCGTAGACCTGCTGTGCGAAGCCGGGCGGCCCGCACATGAAGACGTCATGGCGGTCGATGTCCGGGATCTTCCGGCGCAGGCTCTCCGGTGAGATGTCGGGACGTTCGCCGCCGGGGCTGTTGACCGCGTACATCAGCCGCGCCCCGCGCTCCTCGGCGATCTGCGCCAGTTCGTTCCACAGGGCCAGGTCCTGGGTGCTGTTGGCCCGGTAGAGCAGCGTGAGGTCACCGGACGCGCCGGGCAGCGTCTCGAACAGGGCCCGCATCGGCGTGATGCCCACACCTCCGGCCACCAGCAGCACCTTGCCGCGGCTGCGCTTGCCCGCCGTCAGCGCCCCGTACGGACCCTCGGCCCACACGCGGGTGCCGGGTTCCAGATCGCGCAGCGCCGAGCTGTGGTCGCCGATCGCCTTCACGGTGATGCGCAGCATGTTCGGGCGGGGCGCCGCGGACAGGGAGTAGGGGTGCGAGCTGAACCGCATGCCCGGCGCGAGGAACCGCCACCGGAAGAACTGCCCGGCCTCCGCACCCATGCGGTGCAGCTTCCGCCCGCTCATCAGCACCGACACGATCCCCGGGGCCTCCTCGATGACCGCCTCGACCCGCAGCCGGTGGCGCATGTTCAGCCGGATCGGCGTGAGGATGCGGTACCAGACCACGAGCGCGGTCACCGACCCGTACAGCGCGTACCAGGCCGTCTTCGCGACCGGCTGGACGGCGAACTCGTTGCCCGTGGACAGCTGGTGCCAGAAGCCCAGGTAGGTGGCCGCGTACGTCAGCAGATGCACGTGGTACCAGAGGTCGTACGGGATCTTCCGCCGCACCGGCCCCATCGAGATCAGCGCGATGAACACCAGCAGACCGGTGCCGATCGCGGCCTTGCCCATGTCCGGCAGCTGATTGATCGAATCGATCGTCTGCTGGACGATGGAGCCGAAGCCGAGCCCGGCCTGCATCGCGTACCCGTACATCGTGAGGACGATGTGCGCGAGGACCAGACAGATCGTGTAGCGGCCGCTCATCGCGTGCCAGCGCGCCACCCGGTCGGAACCGACCCGGCGCTCCAGCGCGGGCACCCGGGCCATCTGCAGCACCACCAGCGCCATCAGATACCCGGCGAGCAGCCCGGTGATCCGGCCCGCGGCGAGAACCCGGCTGGCGTTGTCCGCGAGGGACGGGGTGTTGTCCCACCAGAGCCAGACCACCCCGACGGCCCCCGCCCCGACAGCGAGCAGCAGCGGGACTGCGGGGGAGCGGCGAGGTCGGATGCGGCGCAGCGTCTGGCGGCGTGCGGCGCGACCACCGGCGATCGTCGTGGACACGGTTCCTCCGTGGTCCTCCGTGAAGACGGGGCGGGCCGAGCGGCCCCTTGGCCCAGAGATACGTGCGGTACGCCGAATGCGTTCAACGACCGTAAGGAACGTGAGCATTGACGAGCACGGGATTCAGTGCCTGCTCAGCGCCTGTCGAGTACCGTGCCCGGCACCGCGCTCAGTAGCGCGTGATCGCCGTCGCCCCGCCCGTCGTCCCGATCGCGATGTGCGGGTGCCGCCTCGGATCGGCCCAGTCCAGGATCCGCCGCATCGCGTCCGTCGGCACGGAGACACAACCGGCCGTCGCCCCACGCCCGTTGACGTGCAGGAAGATGCCCGCGCCCCGGCCGCGCACGGGCTTGGCGTAGTTGAAGCCGATGACGTAGGCGTACGCGTACTGCGTGCCGTACGAGACGAGATGCTCGGCCTCGGGGGCGCGGCAGTCGGCGGGGCGGGGCTCGGTCCAGCGGTTGTACGAGCGGGAGTCGTTGTCCTGGCACCACCAGGAGTTCTGGCGGACGCGGCGGTACGGGGCCGTGGTCCCGGCGGGCGCCTTCTCGATGCCGAAGGCGAAGGGCAGGCCGTACAGCCCGGTGGGCGTCGTGTTCGTGCCCTGCTTGCGGGAGCGGCCCTCGACGAGCCCCTTGGCGCCGAACCGCGCGGGCGCCGAACCGGCCTTCAGCCACCGGCCGTCGCGTCGGTCCCACCACGTGACCGTGCCGGTGGTGGAGGAGGCACGCGGGGCCTCGGCGGTGATCAGCTGGGTGCCGCCGCCGGTGTCGGCCATGCGGTCGGGGAGCGGTGTGCCGCCGCCGGGCGCGGCGGCACCGACGAGGAGGAGGGCGGCGGAGGCGAGGGCGGCGACGACACCAGAGCGCATGCTCAGACGCTAGAGGGCGGCAGCGGCAACGGCAGCCCGGGTAGTCCGTCCAGGCTGGTCTCCACGTGCTCCTTCGAACGGAAGTACGCGCTGAGCGAGTCGTCGTCCTCGCGTGCGAAGCGCCTGCCGTGGAGGTCGCGGTCCTCCTCGTACGCCATGAGGGGCACCGCGTAGCCGCAGGTGTCGCGGATGAGTTCGGCCCTCACGAGGATGATCGAGCGCAGTCCGTGCGGGCCCGGGTCGATGTCCGGGAAGCGCGCGAGGAGGTCGGCGAAGCGCGGGTCGTCGCGGAAGACCGGCTCACCGCGGCCGTGGACGCGGACGATGTTGGGCGGGCCCTGGAAGGCGCACCACATGAGGGTGATGCGGCCGTTCTCCCGCAGGTGGGCGATCGTCTCGGCGTTGCTTCCGGCGAAGTCGAGGTAGGCCACGGTCAGTTCGTCGACGACTGCGAAGGAGCCCTTGAGGCCCTTGGGGGAGAGGTTGACGGTGCCGTCGGCGGTGAGGGGCGCGGTGGCGGTGAAGAAGAGGGGCTGAGCCTCGATGAACGTGCGCAGGCGGCCGTCTATGCGTTCATACGTCTTTCCCATACCGACGATTGTCGGCGACGTTCTTTCGCCTGTCTAAGGAATTGACGTGGGTATTGACCTGGGTGCGGAACTGCCGTGGCCGCCCCGGCCGGCGTTCTCTCGGGGCGGCCACAGCACCTGTCACGTCACTGGTTGAGCGTGCAGGTGGCGAATGCTTCGAGGCCTTCGGGCTTTTCGGCGGCGCGGCCGATGGCGGTCTCGATGCGGTTCAGAGTGGCGACGCGCTTGGATTCCAGCGGGCCGAGGATGGCGTTCTGGACGAAGTTGGGGCCGCCCTGGCCGACGGTGTCGACGAGTCGCTGGTTCGCTTCCTGGATCTGGGTGTCGAGGAGGGCGAGGTTGCGGTCGACCTCGGCCTGTGCGGAGGCCGGGATCGCGGGCAGGCTCGACTGGACGGCCGGGCAGCTGATCGTGCCGGCGGCAGCAGCGCCGTTACCGGCAGCCTGGCCCGTGTCCTCGGCGCCGCCCGCCTCCTCGGTGGCCGG
Organism: Streptomyces sp. NPDC002845; assembly: GCF_053591955.1. Classification (NCBI taxonomy): domain Bacteria; kingdom Bacillati; phylum Actinomycetota; class Actinomycetes; order Kitasatosporales; family Streptomycetaceae; genus Streptomyces; species Streptomyces sp. NPDC002845. Next base: position 38,294 of record NZ_JBSFUU010000030.1, read on the forward strand.
TGCCTCCGGCTGCGCGGCCTCTTCCTGGCCGGCCCCGGCACCTGCGCCGGCCCCGGCACCTGCGCCGGCCCCGGCACCTGCGCCGGCCCCGGCACCTGCGCCGGCCCCGGCACCTGCGCCGGCCCCTGCGCCCGCGCCCGCCTCCGCGGCTCCGTCGGCGTTCAGGGTGCAGGGCGCGAGTGCTTCGAGGCCCTCGGGCTTCGCCGCGGCGCGGCCGATGGCGGTCTCGATGCGGTTCAGCGTCGCGACGCGCTTGGATTCCAGCGGGCCGAGGATGGCGTTCTGGACGAAGTTGGGGCCGCCCTGGCCGACGGTGTCGACGAGTCGCTGGTTGGCCTCGGCGACCTGCGTGTTGAGCAGGGCGAGGTTGCGGTCGACCTCGGCCTGTGCGGAGGCCGGGATCGCGGGCAGGCTCGACTGGACCGCCGGACAGCTGATCGTCCCGGGCGAGGCCAGAGTGCTGGCCTGGTTGCTGCTCTTGGACGTCTCCCCGGCCAAGGCCGATCCGGCGATGACGGCTCCGGACAACGCCACCGCGGCAGCGCCGCCGATGATCGCCACGCGACGCTTGTGGTACTTCGGAAGTGCCCTGGACATGCAGATGCCTCACTCGGGGTCTGGGGTGGGGCCGTCCGGTCATCGGGCCGGAGGGCCTGTTCCGCTGGTTCCTGATTGATCCCTGTTTACAAACGCGGCGCCTGCGTTCGGGGAGGGGTACGAGTAAGCGCGTTCCCTTGTTCAAGGGCGCCTCAAATTTCCCCGCCGGGTCTCTGGCCCGGACCCTGGATTGACGAATCATGCAGGCTTCTGCATACTCATGCATGTCAGCAAGTGCACTGTGAGGAGAAACCCGTGACCGAGCGCGTCGTACTCGCCTACTCGGGCGGTCTGGACACCTCCGTCGCCATCGGCTGGATCGCCGAGGAGACGGGCGCCGAGGTCATCGCCGTCGCGGTCGACGTCGGCCAGGGCGGCGAGGATCTGGACGTCATCCGCAAGCGCGCCCTCGCCTGCGGTGCCGTCGAGGCCGAGGTCGCCGACGCCAAGGACGAGTTCGCCGACGAGTACTGCCTCCCGGCGATCAAGGCCAACGCCCTCTACATGGACCGCTACCCGCTGGTCTCCGCCCTCTCCCGGCCGACGATCGTCAAGCACCTCGTCGCCGCCGCCAAGAAGCACGGCGCCACGACCGTCGCCCATGGCTGCACCGGCAAGGGCAACGACCAGGTCCGCTTCGAGGCCGGCATCGTCGCCCTCGCCCCCGACCTCAAGTGCATCGCCCCGGTCCGCGACTACGCGATGACCCGCGACAAGGCGATCGCCTTCTGCGAGGAGAAGCAGCTCCCGATCGCCACCACCAAGAAGTCCCCGTACTCCATCGACCAGAACGTCTTCGGGCGCGCCGTCGAGACGGGCTTCCTGGAGGACATCTGGAACGGCCCGATCGAGGACATCTACGAGTACACCTCCAACCCGGCCGAGCCCCGCGAGGCCGACGAGGTGATCATCTCCTTCAAGGAGGGCGTCCCGGTCGCCATCGACGGCAGGCCCGTCACCGTCCTCCAGGCCATCCAGCAGCTCAACGAGCGCGCCGGCGCCCAGGGCATCGGCCGGATCGACATGGTCGAGGACCGGCTCGTGGGCATCAAGTCCCGCGAGGTCTACGAGGCGCCGGGCGCGATCGCGCTGATCACGGCCCACCAGGAGCTGGAGAACGTCACCGTCGAGCGCGAACTCGCCCGCTACAAGCGGCAGGTCGAGCAGCGCTGGGGCGAGCTCGTCTACGACGGCCTGTGGTTCTCCCCGCTCAAGCGCGCCCTGGACGGCTTCATCAACGAGGCCAACCAGCACGTCAACGGCGACATCCGGATGACCCTGCACGGCGGCCGCGCCGTCGTCACCGGCCGGCGCTCCGAGTCGTCGCTGTACGACTTCAACCTCGCCACCTACGACTCGGGCGACACCTTCGACCAGTCCAAGGCGCAGGGCTTCATCGACATCTACAGCCTGTCGGCGAAGATCGCGGCGAAGCGGGACCTGGCGTAGGCCTCGTACGGCCCGAGAGACATCCCACACGCACTAGCCTGACAACCGCCTCCCCACTCATGTCGTGGGGAGGCGGTGGCACATCAACACCTTCTTGAATCACCCTCCTGAAACACCCTCCCGAGGAGCAACGCAAGTGAGCAGCAACAGCGGTGACGTACGGCTCTGGGGCGGCCGTTTCGCCGACGGTCCCGCCGAGGCCCTGGCGAAGCTGTCCGCGTCCGTCCACTTCGACTGGCGGCTCGCGCCGTACGACATCGCCGGGTCGCGTGCCCACGCGCGCGTGCTGCACAAGGCGGCGCTCCTCACGGAGGACGAGCTGACGCGGATGATCGCGGGCCTGGACCAGCTCGAAGCGGACGTCGCCGACGGTTCCTTCGTGGGCACCATCGCCGACGAGGACGTGCACACGGCCCTGGAGCGCGGCCTGCTGGAGCGCCTCGGCCCGGACCTCGGAGGCAAGCTCCGTGCGGGCCGGTCGCGCAACGACCAGGTGGCGACTCTCTTCCGTATGTACCTGCGCGACCACGCCCGTACAGTCGGCGGCCTCATCGCCGACCTCCAGGAGGCGCTGATCGGCTTGGCCGAGGCCCACCCGGACGTCGCCATGCCGGGCCGTACGCACCTCCAGCACGCCCAGCCGGTCCTCTTCGCGCACCACGTCCTGGCCCACGTCCAGTCCCTGTCCCGGGACGCGGAGCGGCTGCGCCAGTGGGACGAGCGCACGGCCGTGTCGCCGTACGGCTCGGGTGCCCTGGCCGGTTCCTCCCTCGGCCTCGACCCGGAGGCGGTGGCGAAGGACCTGGGCTTCGAGCACGGCAGCTCGGCGAACTCCATCGACGGCACCGCGTCGCGCGACTTCGTCGCCGAGTTCGCGTTCATCACGGCGATGATCGGGGTCAACCTCTCCCGGATCGCCGAGGAGGTCATCGTCTGGAACACGAAGGAGTTCTCCTTCGTGACCCTGCACGACGCCTTCTCGACCGGCTCGTCGATCATGCCGCAGAAGAAGAACCCGGACATCGCGGAGCTGGCGCGCGGCAAGTCGGGCCGTCTGATCGGCAACCTGACGGGCCTGATGGCGACACTGAAGGCCCTGCCCCTGGCCTACAACCGCGACCTCCAGGAGGACAAGGAGCCGGTCTTCGACTCGATCGACCAGCTGGAGGTCCTGCTCCCCGCCTTCACCGGCATGATGGCCACCCTCACGGTCCACCGCGAGCGCATGGAGGAGCTGGCCCCGGCCGGGTTCTCCCTCGCCACGGACATCGCCGAGTGGCTGGTGAAGCAGGGCGTGCCGTTCCGTGTGGCACACGAGGTCGCGGGGGAGTGCGTGAAGGCGGCCGAGGCCGAGGGCAAGGAACTGGACGAACTCACCGACGACCAGTTCGCGAAGATCAGCGCCCACCTCACCCCCGAGGTGCGGTCGGTCCTCAACGTCCCGGGCGCCCTCGCCTCCCGCAACGGCCGCGGCGGCACGGCGCCCAGCGCGGTCGCCGTACAGCTCGCCGAGATCAAGGCGGACGTGGCCGCGCAGCAGGCCTGGGCGAACGACAAGAAGTAGCGGCTCCCCTGCGAGGAGCCGGGTGCCGTACGACAGTGGTCATCGCAGGTTACGTTGGTCATGAGCCGCAAGGAGCCGACCGAACGGAGCTCGCGATGCCCTTCGCCCGACTGGCCTCAGCAACGACTCCCACCTGCCACATCGGCCTGGGCCTCGCCGCCGTCGGCCGTCCCGGCTACATCAACCTGGGCCGGGACGAGGACCTCCCCGCCACACGCAGCGTGGACGCGCTGCGCGCCCGCTCGCACGAACTCCTCGACGCCGCCTACGCCCAGGGCGTGCGCTATTTCGACGTGGCCCGTTCGTACGGCAGGGCGGAGGAGTTCCTCGCCGACTGGCTGAAGGCCCGGCCTGACGCCGAAGACATCGTGGTCGGCAGCAAGTGGGGGTACACGTACACCGCGGGATGGAGCACCGAGGCCGAGGCGCACGAGGTCAAGGACCACAGTGTGGCCGCGTACGAGCGGCAGCGGGCCGAGAGCGCGGAACTGCTCGGCGAGCGGCTCGACCTCTACCAGATCCACTCGGTGACCCCCGACAGTCCGGCCCTCACGGACAAGGGACTGCACGCCAAGCTCGCCGAGGCCGCCGCGCAGGGGCTCACGATCGGCTTCTCCACCAGCGGGCCCGCCCAGGCCGATGCCATCCGGGCCGCGCTCGCCGTGACGGTCGACGGCGAGCCCCTCTTCCGTACCGTCCAGTCGACGTACAACGTCCTGGAGACCTCGGCCGCACCCGCCCTCGCCGAGGCGCACGACGCCGGGCTCACGGTGATCGTCAAGGAGGGCGTGGCCAACGGGCGGCTCGCCGGGTCGCAGGCCCCGGATGCCCTGAAAGCCATCGCCGGGCAGGCCGAACTGGGCGCCGACGCGGTCGCCCTCGCGTTCGTGCTGCGGCAGCCGTGGGCCGGGGTCGTCCTCTCCGGCGCGGCGACCGTCAACCAGCTCGTCTCCAACCTCCACGCCCCCGTCGTCGACCTAGAGGAGGAGCAGGTGGCCCGCCTCGACGCGCTCGTCGAGGAGCCGGGCGCGTACTGGGAGCGGCGGGGGCAGCTGCCCTGGCGCTGAGGAACACCCCACCAGGGGGCTCCGCCCCCGGACCCCCGCTGGGGCTGCGCCCCCAGACCCCCGGGTGGGTGAGACAGTGCGGGTGGGTGGGTGGTTCACCGCCTTACGGCCTCGTCCTCGAACGCCGGAAGGGCCGAGGGACGCGAGGCCCACTTCCTGACCTACCGAGTCGGGTGGTGGGTGGGCAAAGGCCCGGGGGTCCAGGGGCGGCGGCGCCCCGGGGATGGGACGGGTAGGGGCGGCGGAGGCGAAACACCCACCCTGCATACCCCTGCCCCGCGAGGGCAACCGCTGAAGGACGGGGCCGAGTGTCCGTGCCCGGCGGGGGCGGCCGGGGTGAGCACCTTGACCTGCGAACCCGTCCCGCTTTAAGTCCGTTTTCGCTACCGAATGATGGTCTTGGCTCCGTACCCGACGTCGTACCCCACGGCCGAAGGAGCCACCGATCATGACACGTCGTACACGCAAGACAGCTGTCGCCGCCATCACCGTGCTGGCCGCGGCGGGCCTGGCCGGAGGCGGGGTCGCGCTGGCCGCCGAAGGTACCGAGCCGCCGCGGGAGCGGATCCACTTCGTCGTCGAGGAGGACTCCGCCGTCCCGGACGGCTCGACCGTTCGCGAGGACTGCCCGGACAAGGGCGGCAGCGGCGGCGGTACGCCCTCCGAGGGCGTGTCCGACCCTGCGGCAGCGCTGTGACCGCCGCCACCGGCGGGAACGAGGGCAAGGTGTTGGAAGAGGCGCTCTTCGAGGTCAAGCGGGTGATCGTCGGTCAGGACCGCATGGTGGAGCGGATGTTCACCGCGGTATTGGCCCGCGGGCACTGCCTGCTGGAAGGCGTGCCCGGCGTCGCCAAGACCCTCGCCGCGAAGACCCTCGCCCATGTCGCCGGCGGAACGTTCGCCCGGATCCAGTTCACCCCCGACCTCGTCCCGTCCGACATCTCCGGCACCCGGATCTACCGCCCGTCCCAGGAGACCTTCAGCGTCGAACCCGGCCCGGTCGTCGCGAACTTCGTCCTCGCCGACGAGATCAACCGGGCCCCCGCCAAGGTGCAGTCGGCGCTCCTGGAGGTCATGGGCGAGCACCAGGTGTCCATCGGCGGCACGACCATCCCCGTCCCCCAGCCGTTCCTCGTGCTCGCCACCCAGAACCCCATCGAGTCCGAGGGCGTCTACCAGCTCCCCGAAGCCCAGCGCGACCGCTTCCTCCTCAAGGTCCAGGTGGAGACGCCGAGCGAGTCCGAGGAGCTCGCGATCCTCTACCGGATGAGCGTCGACCCGCCCCGGCCCCGCCGGGTCCTCACCCCCGAGCGGCTGTCCGCGCTCCAGCGCGCCGCCGACGAGGTGTTCGTGCACCACGCGGTCGCCGAGTACGCCGTACGACTGGTCTGCGCGACCCGCGACATGGCGGGCCCGGACAGCCGGCTGGCGCACGGCGCGGGCCCCCGCGCCACCCTCGGCCTGGTCGCCGCGGCCCGCGCCCTGGCCCTGCTGCGCGGCCGTGGATACGTACTCCCCGACGACGTACGGGACTTGGCGCACGAGGTGATCGCCCACCGCATGGTGCTCTCCTTCGACGCCCTCGCCGACGGCGTCACCGGCGCCGAGATCGTCGACGAGGTCCTCGGAGCCGTCGAACAGCCACGGATCAGCCCCCGTCAGGCCGCCGCCGAGGAGGGGGAGGAAGCCGCATGACCGCAAGCCCGACCCTCCGCGAACTCACTCCCGAACAGGCACTCAAACACCTGGAGTTGCTCTTCACCCGCCGCCCCGACGGCCTCCTCCAGGGCGACCACGCCGGCCTGGTCCCCGGCCCCGGCAGCGAGGTGTCCGAGACCCGGCCGTACGTCATCGGCGACGACGTACGCCGGATGGACTGGAACGCCACCGCCCGCACCAACGAACCGCACGTCCGCCTCACCCTCGCCGACCGCGAACTCACCACGTGGATCGTCCTGGACGCCTCCGCGAGCATGGACTTCGGCACCGCCCGCATGGAGAAGCGCGACCTCGCGGTGGGCGCCGCGGCGGCCGTCGCGTTCCTCACGGAGCGGGCGGGCAACCGGCTCGGGGCGCAGGTCAACGGGCCGGAGGGCATCCGGCGCATCCCGCCCCGCACGGGCCGCCGCCACCTGCTGTCCGTCCTGCACGCGGCCCTGGACCGCCCCCGTGTGGCGCCGGGACCGGCGGAGCACACCCTCGCCGACGCGCTGCGCGCCCTGCGCGTGCTGCCGGGGCGCGGCCTGGTCGCGGTGATCTCCGATTTCCTGGAGGCCGGCTGGGAACAGCCCCTGCGCACGGTCGCCCACCGTCACCAGGTGCTCGCCGTCGAGACCGTCGACCCGCGCGAACTGGAGCTGCCCGAGGTGGGACTGCTCACGGTCGTCGATCCGGAGACCGGCCGCAGGCGCGAAATACCCACGCACGCACGGAAGTTGCGGGAGCGGTACGCGGCGGCCGCGCTGGAGCAGCGTGCCCTGATCAAGGCGTCCATCCGCGGCGCGGGCGCGGCGCACCTCCGGCTCCGCACCGACCGGGACTGGGTGCGGGACGTCGTACGGTATGTCGCGGGCCAGCGGCGCCGTGCGGGGGCCGGTTCCGCACCGGCTCCGTCGAGGGGAGCGGGGACATGAGCCTGCGCTCGCCCGGCTGGCTGCTGCTCCTGGTCCCGCTCGCCGGGCTGATCGTCGCGTATCTGCTGGTACAGCGGCGGCGGGGCCGGTACGCGGTCCGCTTCACCAACCTCGACCTCCTCGACAAGGTCGCGCCCGAGCACCCCGGCTGGCGCCGGCACATACCCGCGGCCGCGTTCTGCGCCATGCTCGCCCTGCTGGTCATCGGCTTCGCGCGGCCCACCACCGAGGTGCAGGTGCCCCGCGAACGGGCCACGATCATGATGGCGCTCGACGTGTCCGTCTCCATGGAGGCCACCGACGTCGCCCCGACCCGCTTCGAGGCCGCCCAGCGCGCCGCCCTCGCCTTCGTCGACCGGCTGCCGGAGCGGTTCAACGTCGGCCTGGTGCCCTTCAGCGGCTCGGTCACCGTCGCCGTCCCGCCGACCACCGACCGCGAACTGCTGAGGACCGCCATCGAACGGCTCACCACGGCGCAGAGCACGGCGATCGGCGACGCGGTCGTGACCGCCAGGGACGCGATCCGCACGCTCGACAAACAGGCCGAGACCGAACCGCCGCCCGCCCACATCGTGCTGCTGTCCGACGGCTCCAACACCTCCGGCCGCTCCGTCGAGTCGGCGGCCCGGGAGGCGGCCGGCGACCGTATCCCCGTCTCCACCATCGCCTACGGCACCCCGGACGGCGTGATCGAACTCCCCACCGGCGAGAGCATCCCCGTCCCCGTCGACGGCCCCGCCCTTGAGGAGCTGGCATCCAGCACCAGCGGCGACTACCACGAGGCGGCGACCGGGGAAGAACTCCAGGAGGTGTACGAGGACATCGGCAGCTCGGTCGGTTACCGCCCCGAGGAACGGGAGATCTGGCAGTGGTTCGTGGCCGCCGGGCTCATCACGGCCCTCGCCGCCGCGGCGACGTCCCTGCTCTGGTTCTCCCGGATTCCGTGACCGGCTCCGGCCCCGGGGACTGCTGGTGAGGAGGCGTCCCGGCGCCGGAACCCGACGAACCCGACCAAGGAGGCACATCGTGTCCGACGACCGCTACTCCGCCCCGTCCGGCGACGGTTACCCCGGACTGGGGGAACCGCGCGGCCCGTCGTTCCTCCCGGGACGACCCCCGCCGCCCTTCGCCGCGCCGTCCGTCGTCCCGGCCCAGCCGTACGCGTCCCCGTACGCCGTTCCGCAGACGAAGCCCCCGGCCGCGCACAAGCCCCCGCGCAGACCGAGCCCCCTGCTCGCGGCCGTCCTGGCGGCCGTCCTCGCGGGCGGCGCCGCCGGGTTCGCGGCCGGGCGGATCGGGGACTCCCCGGAACCGTCCACCTCGACCTCCGCGCAGGACGGGGCGACCGGCCTGGAAGCGGTCGCCGCGCGGGTACTGCCCAGCGTGGTGTCCGTCGAGTCGTCCGGAGGCCAGGGCTCGGGGTTCGTGTTCGACGAACGCGGGCGCATCCTGACCAACGCCCATGTGGTGGCCGGGAGTTCGGAGGTGTCCATCGAACTCCAGGACGGCCGCAGGCTCCGCGCGAACGTCGTCGGGGACGACCCGGCCAACGATGTCGCCGTACTGGAACCCGAGACGGCACGCGGACTCGACGCCGCCGAACTGGCCAGCGGCGCCCGCCCCAGCGTCGGCGACACCGTCCTCGCCATCGGCTCCCCGCTCGGCCTCAGCGGCACCGTCACCTCCGGCATCGTCAGCGCCCTGGACCGCGACGTACGCCTCGGCGACGGCGGCGGCCAGCGGCGCGCCCTCCAGACCGACGCGTCGATCAACCCCGGTAACTCCGGCGGACCCCTGGTCGACGCCGACGGACGGGTCATCGGCATCAATACGGCCATCGCGACGTTGGACCAGCAGAGGGGCGGTTCCATCGGCATCGGCTTCGCGATCCCCGTGAACGACGCCATGAACGCGGCCCGGACGATCATCGACGGTGGCTGAGGGCTGAGAGGTCGTACATGAGACTGCTGGTGGTCGAGGACGAGGAAGACCTGGTCGTCGCGCTCAAGGTCGGCCTGGCCAGGGCGGGTTACGCCGTCGATGTCGCCCCGGACGTCGACACGGCCACGGAGAAACTCGCCGTCAACGACTACGACCTGGTCCTGCTGGACCTCAACCTGCCCGACGGGGACGGCTTCTCGGTCTGCCGGGCGGTACGGGCCGCACCCGGCGGCCCGCGCATCCTGATGCTCACCGCCCGCGACCGCCTCGCCGACCGCGTCCGCGGCCTCGACGAGGGCGCCGACGACTACCTCGTCAAACCCTTCGCGCTGCCCGAACTCCTCGCCCGCATCAGGGCGTTGCTGCGCCGCGAGGACGGCGGCACGGCCGTCGTCGAGGTCGGCGAACTCCGCCTGGACACCGCCCGCTTCGAGGCCTTCCGCGGCAACCGCCCGCTCCAGCTCACCCCCAAGGAGTTCGGCGTCCTGCACTATCTGATGACCCGCCCCGGACGCGTCGTCCCGGCCGAGGAACTCCTCGAACATGTCTGGGACGAGCACGCCGACCCGTTCACCAACACCGTGCGCGTCACGGTCGGCTCACTCCGCCGCAAGATCACGGGCGAGGACGAGCCGCTCATCGAGACGGTGATACGGCAGGGCTACCGGCTCAAGGAGACGTCATGACCAGCCGTCCGGGCCGCTTCGGGCGCGTGCTGGCACGGCGGGTGCCGCGCCCGAGGCCCCGTCTCCCCGCCTTCACCCACACCATCCGCTTCCGCCTCACCGTCCTGTACTCCGGCATCCTGTTCATCCTCACCGCGTTCGTCCTCGGCGGCACCTACCTGGCCGTCGAGCGCAGCGGCGAGGCGCACCCCGTCACCAAGCAGTTCCGGGCCCGGAAGTTCGTGGACGGCGTCTACCAGTACGAGTTCGACGCCGTGAAGCTCCAGGAGGTCGAGGCCGCCGTCAACTACGAGACCCTCGCCAACCTGCGCAACTTCTCGTACGTCGTCCTCGGTGTCCTCGCCGTCACCAGCCTCGCCGTCGGCTGGGTCCTCTCCGGTCGCGCCCTGCGCCCCGTACGCGCGATCTCCCGTACGGCGGCCGAGATCCAGGCCACCGACCTCTCCCAGCGCATCCGCCTCGACGGCCCCAAGGACGAGCTGCGCGACCTCGCCGACACCGTCGACTCCATGCTCGACCGGCTCGACGAGGCCTTCCGCGCCCAGCGCCAGCTCGTCGACGACGCCTCGCACGAGCTGCGCAGTCCGCTCGCCATCATCCGCGCCAACCTCGACGCCGTCCTGACCGCCGAGGAGTCCGACGAGTCCGAGCGCCGTGCCGCGGCCCGCAGCGTGGACCGCGCGACGACCCGGATGACCCGCCTGGTCGAGGACCTCCTCGCCACCGCCCGCCGCACCGCGCCCGCCCTCGCCGACCAGGACGTCGACCTGGCCGCGGCCGCCTCCGAGGCCTGCGAGGAGTTCGCCCCCCTGGCCACCGAACGCGGCCTCCATCTCCACCGCCGCCTGACCACGGGCCTGACCGTCATCGGCGACCCCGACGCCCTCCGCCGCGCCGTCGGCAACCTGCTCTCCAACGCCGTACGCCTCGCCCCACCCGGCACCCGCATCACCGTCTCCACCGGCCGCACCGACGGCTGGCTCTGGACCGCCGTACGCGACGAGGGCCCCGGCATCCTCGACGACGACCAGACCCGAGTCTTCGACCGCTTCTGGCGAGCCAGGACCAACGGCGAAACCCGAGACCGCCACGCCGGTCTGGGCCTGGCCATAGTGCGACAGATCGTGGAATCACACGGGGGCCAGGTGCGCCTGTTCTCGCGGGTGGGCGAGGGGTCGACGTTCGTACTGTGGCTACCGGCACCGGGCGCGGAACCTACAAACGGAGGCCCACCGGAAGACGCGCCCCGTTAGGGGCGCGGGGCTGTGACATTGCGCGGCTCCGGCCGGGTGGGCGCGACCAGCCACAACGGACCCGGCAGCCAGCCAACAACTCGCAGCCCCCACCCCGCCCAGCGGAGCGTCAGGCGGCCTCTTTGGCCTTGGAGGCGTACATGTCCACGTACTCCTGCCCACTCAGCCGCATGACCTCAGCCATCACCGAATCGGTCACCGCCCGCAGCACATACCGATCCCGGTCCATCCCCTCGTACCGAGAGAACTCCATCGCCTCACCGAACCGAACCGTCACGCGGCCCGGCCGCGGAAACCCCGCCCCACCCGGCTGAATCTTGTCCGTGCCGATCATCGCGAACGGCACAACCGGCGCACCGGTCATCAGCGTGAGCCGCGCGATGCCGGTGCGGCCGCGGTAGAGCCGTCCGTCGGGCGACCGCGTGCCCTCGGGGTAGATGCCGAAGACCTTGCCCTCCTCCAGCACCCGGCGGCCGGTCATCAGGGCCGCGACGCCGCCCCGGCCGCCGTCGCGGTCGACGGGGATCATGCCGACGCCGGTGAAGAACCAGGCCATCAGCCGGCCCTTCAACCCCTTGCCGGTGACGTACTCGTCCTTGCCGATGAAGAAGACCTGCCGGTCGCTCACCAGCGGCAGGATCATCGAGTCGATGAACGTGAGGTGGTTGCCGGCCAGGATCACCGGGCCGTCGCCCGGGATGTTCTCCACGCCCTCCACCCGTGGGCGGAACATCAGGCGCATGATCGGTCCGAGCACTGCCTTGATGAGCGCGAAGCGGGACAACAGGCCCTCCGGTGTCAAGGGATCGTCAAGGAATTCGGTATGAGTCTGTGCAGGTGAGGACATTACTCTCGGCCCCCTGGGTGTTGCACACCGGGTTCACGGAGTGGTTACGCACTGTCGACACATGTTTACCTGCGGTGGCGGCCCGTCGTACGCCTGTTTCCCGGCGTTTCCCGGGAGAGAACATGTGACGAAGATCGCACACCGCGCGCCGGCCACGGAGTGGCGAACCCCGGCCCGCGGCGGCTCCCTGGCTTCGATTCGCCTACCCGTGACCGCCGCGCCCAAGCCGACGAAGCGTCAACTCGTTCACCTCGTACGCCTCATACGACATCGAGCGTCACCTCCATGTTCCGCCGGAGGTCTCCCGTTGGCCATGTACACGCACCTAAGATCGTCCCGCTTTGACAGGAGCTGAACCGCACGGCAGAAGGGGCGCTCATGGGGACGCAGGAGCAGCAGGACGGGCAGGAGCGAGGTGCCACGGGGCGGCGGGCGCTGCTCGGGGCCGCGGTGCTCGGCGCGGGCGGAGCGGTCCTCGGGCTGCCCGCCACGGCGAGAGCCGGCGAGCGGCACTGGGGCGGCGGCTACAAGAGCCTGCCGACGCCCACGGTCATCGCGCACCGCGGGGCCAGCGGATACCGGCCGGAGCACACGCTCGGCTCGTACCAGCTGGCCCTCGACATGGGCGCGCACGTCATCGAGCAGGACCTCGTGCCCACCAAGGACGGCCACCTGGTCTGCCGTCACGAGCCCGAGATCGGCGGGACCACGGACGTCGCGGACCACCCCGAGTTCGCCGACCGCAGGGCCACGAAACTCCTCGACGGGTTCTCCGTCACCGGCTGGTTCACCGAGGACTTCACGCTCGCCGAACTGAAGACCCTGCGCGCCAAGGAGCGCATTCCCGGCACCCGCCCGGACAACACCCTCTACGACGGCCGCTGGGAGGTCCCCACCTTCGAAGAGGTGCTGCGCTGGGCCGACAAGGAGTCGAGGAAGCGCGGCAGGCAGGTCTGGCTGCACGTCGAGACCAAGCACCCCACGTACTTCCGCAAGCTGGGCCTCGGCCTGGAGGAGCCGCTCGCGAAGCTGCTGCGCAAGTACGGCCGACACCGCAAGAACTCGCCGGTCTTCCTGCAGTCCTTCGAGCCGACCAGCATGGAGCGGATGAGCCGGCTGGTCGGCACGCCCCGGGTGGTGCTGCTGTGGACCCCCGACGACCGGCCGTACGACTTCCAGGAGACGGGCGACCCGCGCACCGTGGCCGACCTGATCACGCCCGAGGGCCTGGCGTGGATCGCCTCCTACGCGCAGGGCATCGGCCCGCTGGCCGACCTGATCATCCCGAAGGACGCGGACGGCAACCTCACCACGCCGACCACCCTCGTCGACGACGCGCACGACGCGGGCCTGATCCTGCACCCGTACACCATGCGCAACGAGAACACCTTCCTGCCCGCCGACTTCCGCAAGGGCACCGACCCGACGGCGTACGGCGACGCCTTCGGCGCCTTCCAGGCCTACTTCGAGACAGGCATCGACGGCATCTTCACCGACAACCCGGACACGGGCCTGCTGGCCCGCGGGGACTTCGTCAACGGCTGACCCCGCCACCCCGATTGGGGTGACTCTCGTCCGCCCCGGCAACCTCTGCCGGGGCGGACGTGTCCCAGGGCATATGACCGACGAGATCGTTGCCGCCCTGCGTCCGCTCCTCACCGCCGAGGTCTCGGCCGAGACCCATGCGACCGGTGCGGACTCGGGAGACCTGGAACAGGCCGTCTGGCTGCGCCTTCTGGAACGCCTCGACGCCGACGGGCCGCCCGCCGACCCCGAGGGCTGGCTGCGCAGTGCCGTCCGTTTCGAGGCGCGCCGCAGCCGCCGTACCGCCCGCGCCGAACAGCCGTACGTGACCGAGCCCGCCGACGACCACGGCCCCGGACCCGAACAACTGGCCCTCACCGCCGCCCGCCGCCGCACCCTCCACGCGGCCGTGCGCCGGCTGCCGGGCCGCTGCCCGAGTCTGCTCGCGGCACTTCTGTCCCCCAGGGATCTCACCTATCGAGAGATCGCAGGCGAGTTGGGTATCTCACAGGGGAGTCTGGGCCCGGAACGTTCCAGATGCCTGGGATGTCTGCGTCGATTGCTTGCATCGGAGGTTGCGGTCCGCGAACCACGGGGATAGGAGTGAGGGACAACAGGCGACAGGTGAGCGGGAGGCGTGCACACATGGGCATGAGCGTGACCATCTCCGAGGCGACCGACCAGGACGCCGAGCAGATCTTCCGGCTGCAGTACCTGTGCTTCCAGAGCGAAGCCGCGCTGTACGGCAACTACCGGATCGATCCGCTGGTCCAGACCCTCGACTCGGTCCGCGGGGAGGTGGCCGCGGACTGCGTGTTCGTGGCCCGGCTGGGTGACGAGGTGGTCGGTTCGGTGCGCGGCACCACCAACGACGACGGCACCGCCTCCATCGGCAAACTCTGCGTCCACCCGCGCCTCCAGGGCCACGGCATCGGCGCCCGCCTCCTGCGCGCCGCCGAGTCCGCCCTCGCCGAACAGCGCGGCGCCAAGCGCTTCCGCCTCCACACGGGCCGGCGCAGCGAGGGCAACCTGCGCCTGTACCGGCGGGTGGGGTACGAGACGGTGGGGACGTCGCAGGGCAACGACGGCGTGCCGATGATCGTCCTGGAGAAGGCGGCGGGGGCGTACGCGGCAACGGCGTGACCCGACGTCCTACTTGCTCCCGGCGGAGCGCTTCCGCAGCCAGTACATGGCCGACAGCGGCAGCAGGACGGGAATGAACAAGTACCCCATCCCGTAGTCCGACCACACGGTCGCGTCCGGGAAGGCCGACGGCTCGACCAGCGTCCACGTACCGACGACGAGCACACCCACCAACTCGGCGGCGCAGCACACCAGCGCCGCCCTGCGGGCCGTCTCCCCGCCCCGTACGAGCGTGTACGTGATGAACCCGTACACGACACCCGCGACCGCGGACAGCGAGTAGGCGAGCGGCGCGTGCTCGAACTCGGTGGCGATCTGCACGATGGAACGCGACACGGCGCCGACGACCATCACGCCGTACAGCCAGACCAACAGCATGCCCGGCCCACTGATGAGCCGCGTGCGCGCGGGCTCGCGGTCCCCGGTCACCGTCTCGTTCTCCTCCGTGGCCGCCACCTCAGCCTCCCCAGATGTCGTACAGCCGCACTTGGAGCACGGCGAGCACCACACCGCCCGCCGCGACGGTCACACTGCCCCAGCGCGTGCGCTCGGCCAGTGACATGAAACCGGCGACCGGGATGCAGGCGAGCGCCCCGAGCAGATACCCCACGAAGATCGTGGTCCCCTGCTCCGGGTCCTCGCCGCGCGCCAACTGCACGATTCCGACCACCAGCTGCACCAGGGCCAGCAGCGACACGACACCCATCCCGATGAAGTGCCAGTCCTTGGTCGGCTGGTCGCGGTAGGCGGCCCAGCCGCACCAGGCGGCGAGCAGCAGCGCGGCGACGGCGGTCGCCACCGTCAGGGGAACAAGCATGCCGTGACCCTATTACGGCCCAAATGCCGCGCGGCGCCCGGCCCCGAGCCGGGACGGGCGGTGAGACGGGCCACCGGGACGATCCGGGACGATCATCGTGGCATTGGCCACAGCCCACGAGGTCCACGAGCCGGACGCCGACCTCGGCGCGGCCGGCCTGGCGGCCTCGTCCGCGCTGGTCACCGGCGGGGGAGGGGCCGGTTCCCGCCCGCGCCCGACCCCTGTCCACCGCTGTCCACCATCCGGACAGCGAGGGCGGTCCACGCCGATACGTCTGTTTAACTGAACCCATGACCACGACAAGCGACCGCACCCTTGCGACCGAGGCGCCCCTGACGCCCGGTGCTCGCTGTCTGTGTCGAATGCGCGCCTGCTAGAGGGCCCCCGCACCACCCCGAGCCTCGCGCCCCGAAGCGAGACACCGCGGCACGTCCGTACGCCCTGATGCCGTACGCGACCGAGCCGCCCCCACTGCCCTGACGGCGTGGGAACCCCATCGCGCACCCTTTCCCTCCCGTGCCCGGGCACACCCACGCCCCGCACTCGACAGCGACGGAAACCTCAGTGATCACCACAACGGGCCTGACGAAGACGTATCGGTCCCACCGCTCGCACGGCCGCGAGGTCACCGCCCTCGACGGCGTCGATCTGCACGTACGCGAAGGCGAGGTGTACGGCGTCATCGGCCAGTCCGGCGCCGGCAAGTCCTCGCTCATCCGCTGCGTCAACCTCCTGGAACGCCCCACCGCGGGCACCGTGACCGTGGACGGCCGGGACCTCACCGCCCTGGCCGGCCGTGGCCCGCGCGCAGGCAGGGAACTCCGGCAGGCGCGCAGCCGTATCGGCATGGTCTTCCAGCACTTCAACCTGCTGTCCTCACGCACCGTCCAGGACAACGTCGAGCTGCCGCTCGAAATCCTCGGCACATCGGGGAAGCAACGGTCCCGCAAGGCGCTGGAACTGCTGGACCTGGTCGGCCTCGCCGACAAGGCCAAGGCCTACCCCGCCCAGCTCTCGGGCGGCCAGAAGCAGCGCGTGGGCATCGCCCGCGCCCTGGCCGGCGACCCGAAGGTGCTGCTCTCCGACGAGGCCACCAGCGCCCTCGACCCCGAGACCACCCGCTCGATCCTCCAACTGCTGCGCGACCTGAACCGGCAACTCGGCCTGACCGTGCTGCTCATCACGCACGAGATGGACATCGTCAAGTCCGTCTGCGACTCGGCCGCCCTGATGGAGCGGGGCCGGATCGTCGAGTCCGGCACGGTCGGCGAACTCCTCGCGACCCCGGGCTCCGAACTGGCCGCCGCGCTCTTCCCGGTCGGCGGCGACGCCTCGGCGGACGACCGCACGGTCCTCGACATCACCTTCCACGGCGAGGCGGCCACCCAGCCCGTCATCTCGCGGCTCTCGCGCACCTACAACATCGACATCTCGATCCTCGGCGCCGCCGTCGACACCGTCGGCGGCCGCCAGGTCGGCCGGATGCGCATCGAACTGCCCGGCCGCTACGAGGAGAACGTCGTGCCCATCGGCTTCCTGCGCGAACAGGGACTGCCAATCGACGTCGTCGAGAAGACGGCCGAGGAGTCCGTGCCGGTGAAGGAAGGTGTCCTGTGACCTGGTCCGAAACGCGGCCCCTGCTGGAGCAGGCATGTTGGGACACCTTCTACATGGTCGGCTGGGCCACGCTCATCGCCGTCGTCGTCGGCCTTCCGCTGGGCCTCCTGCTCGTCCTCACCGACCGCGACGGGCTCCTGCGGAACATCGTCGCGAACAAGGTCGTCGGGCAGATCGTGAACGTCGCCCGCTCCATGCCGTTCATCATCCTGATGGTCGCGCTGATGGGCTTCACGCGCTGGATCACGGGGAGCACGATCGGCCGCGAGGCCGCCATCGTGCCGCTCGCGATCGGGGCGATCCCCTTCTTCGCGCGCCTTGTCGAGACGGCTGTCCGCGAAGTGGACCACGGGCTCGTCGAGGCCGTGCAGGCCATGGGCGGCAGCACCTGGACCGTCGTCCGCAAGGTCCTCGTCCCGGAGTCCCTGCCCTCGCTGATCTCCTCGGCCACCACGACCGTCGTCGCCCTCATCGGCTACTCCGCCATGGCCGGCACCGTCGGCGCCGGCGGCCTCGGCGACATCGCCATACGGTACGGCTACCAGCGCTTCGAGACCGGGCTGATGTGGATCACCGTGGCGATCCTCGCGGTCGTCATCTCGGTCGTCCAGTTCGCCGGCGACTACGCGGCCCGCACCCTCCACCGGCGCGGCGGCCGCTCCGGACCCGCACCCGGGCTCCGCCTGCGCAAGGGCAAGGAGCCCGCGGCGACGGACGTGAGCAAGGCCGCGTAACCCGCACTCAGACTCCCCGCATACGCCCACCCGTCACCCGACCACCGCCCCTCAACGACGGCGCTTCGTGCCGGCACCCCTTGATTCGCGGGGTCGCACCACCCCTCAGGAAAGGCACTTTTCGTGCGCAACACCGCCAAGATCACCACCGCCGCCCTCGCCGCCGGAGCCCTCACCTTCGGGCTCACCGCCTGCGGCTCGGACACCGACTCCGCGTCCGACACGAGCGGCCCGCTGGTCGTCGCCGCCAGCCCGACCCCGCACGCCGAGATCCTCAACTTCGTCAAGGACAACCTGGCGAAGGACGCGGGACTCGACCTCCTGGTCCAGGAGTTCACCGACTACGTGACGCCGAACACGGCCACCGAGGACGGCTCCGTGAACGCCAACTACTTCCAGAACCAGCCGTACCTCGACGACTTCAACAAGAAGAAGGGCACCCACATCGTGCCCGTCGTCACGGTGCACCTGGAGCCGCTCGGCCTGTACTCCCGCAAGGTCGACAAGGCCGGCGACCTGAAGAGCGGCGCGACCGTCGCCATCCCCAACGACACGGTCAACGAGGCGCGGGCGCTCAAGCTGCTCGACGCGGGCGGGATCATCACGCTCAAGGACGGCGTGGGCAACGAGGCGACGCCCGCGGACATCGCCGAGAACCCCAGGAACCTGGAGTTCAAGGAGCTGGAGGCGGCCCAGACCCCGCGTTCCCTCGACGACGTCGACGCCGCGGTGATCAACGGCAACTACGCCATCGAGTCCGACCTCGAACCCGCCGAGGACGCCCTCGTCCTGGAGTCCGCCACGGACAACCCGTACGGCAACTTCCTCGCCGTGAAGGAGGGCAACGAGGACGACCCGCGCGTGCGGAAGCTCACCGAGCTCCTCACCTCCGACGCGGTCAGGAAGTTCATCGAGGACACGTACGCCGGTTCGGTGGTCGCGTCCTTCTGACGCCTGACGCCTGACGCCTGACGCCTGACGCCTGACGCCACCGCACGGGGTCCGCTCGTCACTCGGTGGGGGTCCCCCCACGCCCTTGAGCAGTGGGGGAGGACCCCGTGGTGCCGTTCAGTGCTCTCATGCTGCATGCTGGGCAGTTCACCAGGCCCGAAGGTTTCCGAAGGTTACGGAGCGGCGCATGACTACCACCTTCCCCAACATCTCCATCAGCACGGAGCGGTTGGTTCTGCGCCCCTTCGAGGAGCCGGACGTCGAGGCGTTCGCCGAGATGATGAACGACGAGCTGGTCACCGCCTGGACCTCCGCACCGCACCCCTACACAGAGGCAGACGCCCGCGCCTGGATCACCAAGCTCGCCCCTGCCGAACGTACCGAGGGTCGCGGCATCGTCTTCGCCGTCACCGAGTTCCTCACCCAGCGACTCGTCGGCATCGTGCACTTGCAGAACACGAACTGGCGCATCCGCTCCAGTGAGATCGCGTACGTCGTCGCGCCCTGGGCCCGCGGCGAGGGCTACGCCTCCGAGGCGGCCCTCGCCACCGCCTGCTGGCTCTTCCGCGACCAGCAGTTCGAGCGGCTGGAGCTGCGCACCGCCGCCGACAACACCGCCTCCCAGCAGGTGGCTCAGAAGATCGGCTGCGTCAGCGAGGGGGTGCTGCGCAACGCCTGGATAGCGCGCAGCAGGACCGAGGACGGGGAGTGGACCGAGGTGCGGACCGATGTCATCGTCTGGAGCCTCCTGCCTGAGGACCTTGCCGGTGTCGGCGAGCTGTTCGCCGACACCAGCGGTTACACGTCATTCTCCGACTGGAGCTGACTTCACGGGCACGGCACCGCGCCCCTGCACTACCCGCTTTCACCAGATACCCTCACGGAGCCCGCGTCCGGGCTGACCCTGACGACCCGCGCGAACCCTGGAGACTGACAACGATGGCCGACCGGGTCACGGTGATCGGCTGGGACGGCTCGCCGCTGACCGCCGCGGCACGCTCCGCCCTCGGCGCCGCCACGCTGGTGGCCGGCGCGGCGCACCACCTGGCGCTCGCCGACGTGCCCGCACACGCCGAACGCATCCGGCTCGGCAGCGCCGCCCTCGCCGCCCGCCGCATCGCGGGCCACCGCGGCACCGCCGTCGTCCTCGCCGACGGGGACCCGGGCTTCTTCGGCGTCGTACGCACCCTGCGCGCACCCGAGTTCGGCCTGGAGGTCGAGGTCGTCCCCGCCGTCTCCTCCGTGGCCGCCGCCTTCGCGCGCGCGGGCATGCCCTGGGACGACGCCCACGTGGTCGTCGCCCACCGCCGCACCCTGCGCCGCGCCGTGAACGTGTGCCGTGCCCACACCAAGGTCGCCGTCCTCACCTCACCCGGCGCCGGACCCGCCGAGCTGGGCCTGCTCCTCGAAGGGGTCCACCGCACCTTCGTCATCTGCGAGGAACTCGGCACCGAACGCGAACAGGTCACCATCCTCACCTCCGACAAGGCCGCCGACCACACCTGGCGCGACCCCAACGTCGTCATCGTCATGGGCGGCCCGGTCGCCGCGGCCGAGGGCGGCGGCTGGATCGCCGGACGCGACCCCGCCGTCGGACAGCGCGGCTGGGCGTTGCCCGGGGAGGTGTACGGCGGCAAGCTGGGCGAGGGCGAGTCCGAGCTGCTGCGCTCGGCCCAACTCGCCCACCTGGGACCGCGCCTGGGCGACCTCGTCTGGGACATCGGCTCCGGCAGCGGCGCGTTCGCCACCGAGGCCGCGCGCTGCGGTGCCGCCGTCATCGCCGTCGACCGCGACGCGAACGCCTGCGGCCGTACGGCGATCGCGGCCCGCCGCTTCGGAGTCCAGGTGCAGATCGCGTACGGCACCGCACCGCACGTCCTGGAGAACCTCCCCGAGCCCGACGTGGTCCGCGTCGGCGGCGGGGGAGCGGCGGTCGTCTCCGCCGTCGCCGACCGCCGCCCGCAGCGCATCGTCACACACGCCGCCACCCGCGACGCGGCCGAACTCATCGGCAGGGACCTGACCGAGCACGGATACGACGTCCAGTGCGCCCTCGTGCAGTCCGTCGAACTCGACACACGGGCCTGGACGGAGACCGAACGGAGTGTCGCGTTCCTGCTCACAGGGGCGTTGTCCGATCGCGCCCAGTGATCCTGTTGTCGTACCGGCGCGGTAGGCTGGCCGACCGTTGTACCGCACTCCGGCGACCGGCACTTCGTTGGTCAATGTCCGGAAAGCGCGTCCGTTTTGAGGGCGTGTGTGGTACGGCGGAGCCGGAGGGTGCGCAACGTGGCGCAGTCCACACCAAACCGCCGCGGATCAAGCTGACGCGACGGCGGGGCGACCGCGACAATGCCAGTTGATGGCTTTGTCGTCTTTGTCGGCGGGCCGTTCGTGCCGCTGGGCACGCACGCTCGTTCTTCACTGCGGGGCGGTCGGTGCGCCGTTCCGGGTCAGCTGGCGTAGGAGCACTAACCGATGGGCGAGGGGTACGCATGACCGACACCGGCCAGGTCCCGGGCGAGGGACAGCCGGAGAGCGCAGGCATGGTGGAGCAGCCGGGCGTCCCCGCGCCGGGTGCGTACGCCTACCTCTCCGAGACCGCCGCCGAGGACGAAGACCTCCTGCTGCTGCCGGGTGCCCAGGGCGCGTGGGGCAACGAGGTGGCCCCGCCCGCCCCCGAGCCGGTCGTCCAGGTCGTCCACGAGCCGGGTCCGCACGAGACCTCCGGCCGGGACAGCGGCTCGGTCGACGTCAGCGCCGTCCGTACGCCGGTCGCCGCCCCCGCCCCACAGGCCCCCGTCGCACGCCGCCCGCTGCACCTCGGCCCACCGATCCCGAACACCTCCGCCGGCCCGGTCCGCTCCCTCGCCGACCGCGGCCCGGCGGGAGCGCCGGTCCCGGCCGCGCCCGCGTCAGCCGCACCTTCCGTAAGCCACCCCGGGGCGCCGATGACCGGGCCTGAGTACCTCGACGTGCTCCAGCCTGCGGAGAACGTGCCGCAGGCGGCGCAGACTTGGGGTGCCGCGCCGGGTGCGGCGCCTGCCGAGGGTACGCCCGCGGAGGGTACGCCCACGGATGTGGCCGTTGCAGAAACGGTCGTCCCGGAGGGTGGACAGGGGGCTGAGACTGCTGTGGCCGCGGGGGTGCCGCAGACGCCGGAGGCTGCCGTGGACGCGACGGTTCCGCGGGGCGGGGAGGCGGAGTCGGCGCAGGGCGCGGAGGTGGTGCAGGGCGCCGAGGTCCCACAGGTCGTCGAGGTTCCGCAGGTCGTCGAGGCTGCTGAGCCTGTTGAGGCGACGCAAGCTGCCCCTGCCCCAGCTCCTGCCCCTGCCCCAGCTCCTGGCGTCCCTGCGCCTGGTGCGGTGGAGGAAGCGCCCGCCGTGGCCGAAGCCCCGCAGAGTCCCGAGTTCCAGCACGCGGTGGACGGCTCCCTGGCCCCGCCGGCTCCCGAACCCACGCCGTTCCCGGCCGCTCCCGCCCCGGAGGCCCCGCAAGCGGCTGACACTGTCGCTCCCGCCCCGGAGGCCCGGCAGGCGGCTGACGCTGCGGCTCCCGCCCCGGAGGCCCCGCAGGCGGCCGACGCTGCCGCTCCCGTGGCGGAGGCCCCCGCACCGGTCCCGGCCGAGCAGTTCGCGGAACCCGAGCACGTGGCGGTCGTGGAAGACCAGCAGTTCGCACCGGAGCCCCAGCCCGCACAGGACCCGCAGGCAGTGGCGCCGGGCCAGGTGGCGATGCCTGACCAGGTGACGATGTCCGACCAGGCGCCGGAGCCCGCCGAGCCCCCGCAGCCGGACCAGCCGCAGCTCGCCGAGCAGGGCCCTCAGCTCGCTGAACAGGGCCCTCAGATGGTCCCCCCGACGGAGGCCACCCCGGACGCGGCGGTCCACATTCCGGACCCCGCCGCCCAGTTCGCGGACACCGCAGCGCACGCGGAGCCTCCGCAGGCGGCACCCGTCGCCCAGGAGACCGTCCCCGCCCAGCAGCCTGCGCCCCTGATCGAGGCGCAGACCCCGCTCGCCGAGCCCGCCGCCACCGAGCCCGAGCCGGTGTACGCGGTGCCCGTGGGTGTGGCCGCCCACGCAGAGGCGCCCCACGGAGCAGCGGGCCCGGTCCCGGGCGCGCCCCTGGAGCCCCAGGCGGACCAGCCCATCGGCCAGTTCGTCCCCGTAGAGGGCACAGTGCCCACCACCCCGCACCTGGCCCCGACCCCGCCGCACGCCATGACGGTCCCGCCGCTCCCCACGGAGGAGCAGCCCGTGGAGCCGCAGCCGCAGGAGCAGCCGGTGCAGCCGCAGGAACCGGCCGAGGCTCCGATGGCGCTACAGGCCCCGGAAGTCGCCGTACTCACCCCGCCGGCCGCACCCACCCCGCCGGCCGAGGCCGAACCGACGGCACCCGCGGCGGAAGAGACACCCGAACCCCCAGAAGCCGTCTCCACAGAAGCCCTCTCCGAACAAGCCCCGTCTCCAGAAGCCCCTTCCGAAGAGGCACCCGCCGAAGAAGAGCCCCCCGCCAAGATCCCCGCCCCCCGAGAGGCCGAGGAGGAGGCCCCCGCCGTAGCGGAGAACCCCGCCCCGGAGCCGCTCGCGGCGGACCCGGACCCCGATGTCGTACAGAGCGCGGAGGACCTGGACACCAGGGCCGCCGATCAGGAAGAGGGCACGCCCGTGGAAGAAGCAGGACTGTCCACGGGCCCCGCCGCGCCGCCGTACGACGAGGCCGAGCGCGAGGCCGTCCTCAAGGTCATGCGCGAGCGCCGCGACATCCGCAACGGCTTCCGCGGCGACCCGATCCCGCACGAGGTGCTGCTGCGCGTCCTGGAGGCAGCCCACACGGCACCCTCCGTCGGCCACTCCCAGCCCTGGGACTTCGTCGTCATCCGCTCGGCGGAGACGCGCCGCACGATGCACGAACTGGCCCAGCGTCAGCGCGAGGCCTACGCCAAGTCGCTGCCCAAGGGCCGGGCGAAGCAGTTCAAGGAACTGAAGATCGAGGCCATCCTCGACACCCCGGTGAACATCGTCGTCACCGCCGACCCGACCCGCGGCGGCCGCCACACCCTGGGTCGCCACACGCAGCCGCAGATGGCCCCGTACTCCTCCGCGCTCGCGGTCGAGAACCTGTGGCTCGCGGCCCGCGCCGAGGGCCTGGGCGTCGGCTGGGTCAGCTTCTTCGACGAGCGCGAGATGGTCCGTGCCCTCGGCCTGCCCGAGCACCTGGAGGTCGTGGCGTACCTGTGCGTCGGGTACGTCGACGAGTTCCCGGAGGAGCCCGAGCTGATGCAGGCGGGCTGGGCCAAGCGCCGCCCGCTGTCCTGGGTCGTCCACGAGGAGACGTACGGCCGCCGCGCCCTGCCCGGCGAGGACCCGCACGACCTGCTCGGCGAGACCGTCGCCAACATCCGCCCGCTGGACGCCAAGGCCCTCGGCGAGGCCTGGGAGCGGCAGAAGCGCATGACGAAGCCTACGGGCGCGCTCGGCATGCTGGAGATCATCTCCGCGCAGCTGTCGGGCCTGTCCCGCCAGTGCCCGCCGCCGATCCCGGAGCCCGCGGCCGTCGCGATCTTCGCGGGCGACCACGGCGTGCACGCCCAGGGCGTCACCCCCTGGCCGCAGGAGGTGACGGCCCAGATGGTCGCCAACTTCCTCGGCGGCGGCGCCGTCTGCAACGCCTTCGCGGGCCAGGTGGGCGCCGAGGTCTGCGTCGTCGACGTGGGCGTGGCCTCCGAACTCCCGTCCACCCCCGGTCTGCTGCCCCGCAAGGTCCGCGCGGGCACCGCCGACATGACGACCGGCCCCGCGTTGACCCGCGAGGAGGTCAAACAGGCCATCGAGGTCGGCATCGAGACGGCCCGCGACCTGGTGGCGGCGGGCAACAAGGCCCTGCTGACGGGGGAGATGGGCATCGCCAACACCACGGCGTCGGCCGCCCTGATCTCCGTCTTCACGGACGCGGACCCCGCCGAGGTCACCGGCCGGGGCACCGGCATCAACGACGAGACGCTTGCCCGCAAGACCGAGGTCGTCCGCCGTGCCATCGAGCTCCACCAGCCCGACCCGGCCGACCCCATCGGTGTCCTCGCAGCCTTCGGTGGCCTGGAACACGCGGCCATGGTCGGCCTGTTGCTGGGCGGCGCGTCCCTCCGTACGCCGGTGATCCTCGACGGCGTCAGCGCCGGCGCCGCCGCCCTGGTGGCCCGCGCCATCGCCCCCGAGGTCCTCGCCGCCTGCATCGCAGGCCACCGCAGCGCCGAACCGGGCCACGTGGCCGCCCTCAACAAGCTCGGCCTCCGCCCCCTGGTCGACCTCGACCTCCGCCTCGGCGAGGGCACGGGCGCGCTGCTGGCACTGCCGGTGGTGCAGAGCGCGGCACGCGCGATGCACGAGGTGGCGACGTTCGACTCGGCGGGGGTAACCGAGAAGTAAGCCCGGACCGACGACGACCGGCACCCGGCAACGACGCTCAACCACCCACCCAGGGGGTCCGGGGGCAGCGCCGCCGGTTTCGGGAAGGGGTGGGCTTGGGGAAAGAACCCCCACCCCCACCCCCACCTCAGCCACGCACCCCACCCGCGCCGTAAAATCCGCACGTCAGGGCCGCTCCAAAGCCGCAGCGCCCCACCGCACCACCCGCCGCACGAGGAGCCGCACCTCCCATGGCCGAACACCCCGCCTACCCCGTAGGCCTCCGTCTCACCGGCCGCCGAGTGGTCGTCCTCGGCGGTGGCCAGGTCTCCGGCCGCCGCCTCCCCGCCCTCATCGCGGCGGGCGCCGACATCCACCTCGTATCCCCCGAGGCCACACCCTCCGTCGAGGCGATGGCGGACGCGGGCGAGCTGACCTGGACCAGGCGCCGCTACGAGGAGGGCGACCTCGCGGACGCCTGGTACGCCCTGATCGCCACCAGCGACCCCGAAGCGAACGCCGCCGCCTCCGCCGAGGCGGAACGCCACCGCGTCTGGTGCGTCCGCTCCGACAACGCCGACGCCGCCACGGCCTGGACCCCGGCCACCGGCCACAGCGAAGGCGTGACGGTCGCCGTCCTCACCACCAGCGCCCAGGGCCGCGACCCCCGCCACACGGCGGCCGTCCGCGACGCGGTCGTCGAGGGCCTGCGCGACGGCACGCTGGTCGCCCCCCATCACCGCACCCGCACCCCCGGCGTCGCCCTCGTCGGCGGCGGCCCCGGCGACCCGGACCTGATCACCGTCCGCGGCCGCCGCCTCCTCGCCGAGGCGGACGTGGTCATCGCGGACCGCCTGGGCCCGCGCGACCTGCTCGCGGAACTGCCCCCGCACGTCGAGGTGATCGACGCGGCGAAGATCCCGTACGGCCGTTTCATGGCCCAGGAGGCCATCAACAACGCGCTCGTCGAACACGCCAAGCAGGGCAAGTCGGTCGTACGGCTCAAGGGTGGCGACCCCTTCGTCTTCGGCCGCGGCATGGAGGAGGCCCAGGCGCTGGCCGAGGCGGGCATCCCCTGCACCGTCGTCCCTGGCATCTCCAGCTCGATCTCGGTCCCGGGCGCGGCCGGCATCCCGGTCACGCACCGGGGTGTGGCCCACGAGTTCACGGTGGTCAGCGGCCATGTGGCCCCGGACGACGAGCGCTCCCTGGTCGACTGGCCGTCGCTCGCCAAGCTGACCGGCACCCTTGTGATCCTCATGGGCGTCGACAAGATCGGCAGGATCGCCGAGACCCTCGTCGCGCACGGCAAGTCCCCCGACACCCCCCTCGCCCTGGTCCAGGAGGGCACGACGGCCGCCCAGCGCCGCGTCGACGCGACCCTCGCGACGGTCGCCGAGGCCGTCCGTACACAGGACGTGAAGCCGCCGGCGGTCATCGTGATCGGCGAGGTGGTGAACGTGGGGCCGGACACCGTACGTCCGGACACCGGGCGCCCGGAGACATCGGCGTAACCCGAGGTAACACAATCCCGTCCCGAGCCGTTGGCACCGCACCCAGGACAAGGCAGTATCACCCCTGTGGCCGATCTCATCACCGTTGAGAACCCCGACGACCCCCGCCTGCGCGACTACACAGGCCTGACCGACGTAGAGCTGCGCCGCAAGCGCGAACCCGCCGAGGGCCTGTTCATCGCCGAGGGCGAGAAGGTCATCCGACGGGCCAAGGACGCCGGGTACGAGATGCGCTCGATGCTGCTCTCCGCCAAGTGGGTCGACGTCATGCGCGACGTCATCGACGAACTCCCGGCCCCGGTCTACGCCGTCAGCCCGGAGCTCGCCGAGCAGGTCACGGGCTATCACGTGCACCGCGGCGCCCTCGCCTCCATGCAGCGCAAGCCGCTGCCCACGGCGGCCGACCTCCTCCGGACCGCACGCCGGGTCGTGATCATGGAGTCGGTCAACGACCACACCAACATCGGCGCGATCTTCCGCTCCGCCGCGGCCCTCGGCATGGACGCCGTCCTGCTCTCCCCGGACTGCGCCGACCCGCTCTACCGCCGCAGCGTCAAGGTCTCCATGGGCGCCGTGTTCTCAGTGCCGTACGCCCGCCTCGACACCTGGCCCAAGGGCCTGGAGTCCGTCCGCGACGCCGGCTTCACCCTCCTCGCCCTCACCCCGGACGAGAAGGCCGCTTCCCTCGACGAGGCCGCCCCGCACAAGATGGACCGCGTCGCCCTCATGCTCGGCGCCGAGGGCGACGGCCTCTCCACCAAGGCCCTCATGGCCGCCGATGAATGGGTCCGTATCCCCATGGCCCACGGCGTCGACTCCCTCAACGTCGGCGCGGCGGCCGCGGTCGCGTTCTACGCGGTGGCGACGGCGCGCCCGCAGGCGTAGTCCGGCCGGGGCCGGCCCTTCCAGGAGTCAGTCCCGCGACTGGTACGGCTGCTCCTGCCGTACGCCCTTGGGGTCGCCCTCGTCGCCCAGCCCACGGCTCGGCCCCTGGCATCCCTGGGCCGCCGCGATGCCCAGGGCCACCAGCAGGGTGACGACCACGAACACGAAGAGCCGCTGACGCAGCAGACGAGGGTTGGCGGGGCGCCGCCCGGTCCCGCCGGACCGGGGCCCCGAACGCCCGGCACCACTGCGCGGTGCCGCCCTGCCGCCGGAGCGCGGGTTGGTGTTGCGCGCGGGCCGCGCACCCGACCGGGAGCCGCCGCCGGTGCGCGAACCACCGGTCCGTGCGCCACCGCCCTGCCGCGATCCACCGCGGGGCAGGGGAGTCCCCTGGGCACCTTGGCCCCCCGGACCGCCCTGACCGCCCTGGGAACCCCGGGTGTCCCGAGCCACCCGCGTCTCCCGGATGTCCCGTGTGTCCCGCGCATCCCGTGCCACCCGCGTGTCCGGCTGCGGCCGCCGCAGGGTGCGCTCGTCGGCGTACGGCTTCGCGAGGCGCCCCGACGGCCGGTCGGGATCGTTGCGCGACGCGGGCGGACGCACATCGGCGAGCCCCTGGGCCTCCCGGGCCGCGATCTCCTTGAGCCGCAGCGACAGTTGGAGCGTGCTGGGCCGCTCCTGCGGATCCTTCGCCAGACAGGCGCGGACGAGCGGAGCCAGCGCGTCGGGCACGCCGTGCAGCTGCGGCTCCTCGTGCACCACCCGGTACAGCATGACCTCGGAACTGCCGTGCCCGAAGGGCGAGTCGGTGGTCGCCGCGTAGGCGAGCGTGGCCCCGAGGGAGAAGACGTCCGTGGCCGGGGTGACGGCCGCCCCGCGCACCTGCTCGGGCGCGAGGAACCCGGGCGACCCGACAGCCGTACCGACATGCGTGAGCGTCGACGCGCCCGTGGCCCATGCGATGCCGAAGTCGATGATCCGCGGTCCCTTCGGGGACAGCAGGATGTTGGACGGCTTGAGATCACGGTGTACGACACCGGCCTCGTGCACGGCGACCAGCCCCTCGGAGAGGGCGGCACCGATCGAGGCGACCTCGGCGGCCGACAACGGCCCCTCGTCGGCGACCTTGTCGTGCAGGGAGGGCCCGGGCACGTACTGCGTGGCGAACCACGGACGGTCCGTCTCCAGGTCCGCGGCGACCAGCCGGGCCGTACAACCGCCCCTGATCCGCCGCGCCGCCGACACCTCGCGTGCGAACCGCGACCGGAACTCCTGATCCTCCGCCAGGTCCGGCCGGATCACCTTCAGCGCGACCCGCTGACCTCGCTTGTCGGAGCCCAGGTAGACCACGCCCATGCCGCCCGCGCCGAGCCGTCTGTGGATCCGGAACGAGCCGACGACGCGCGGGTCCTCGCGCCTCAGGCGCATCATCGCCATGTCCATCCCCGCTGCCCGGTCCGTTTGACGAGCCACAGCTTACGTTTCCACGGCCGGGTGCGCGCAGAGGCCGCGCCCTCACGGTCCGATCGATTGTCAGTGCCGGGTGGGAAACTTGAAAGGTGGTCAGGGAACAGGAGTTCGGAACGGTGTTGGGCTGCCTGTGACACCAACCACCCGTCGCAGAAGGGGGATTGAGCCCGTGAAGGGTGATCGCGTGGAGATAGTCGTGGACGCCGGGGACACGACGCGCACATACGAGGTGGTGGCGAGCAGGGCGGGCCGCCGGGTGGAGACCGCGGTACGCCGAGGCGTGGTGGAAGTGAGCGAAGTCACGCGGAGCGGTTCGGTGGTGCGCACGGCCCGTTTCATGGCCAACCGGGTGCTGGCGCTGGTCGAGCAGCCGGTGCCCCGCGAGGACAGCTCGGAGCAGAAGGGGCACACCGGGCGTCCCCTCGGGGAAGACCCCGAGACCTAGGACTTCGTCTCCACCCAGGGGAGTACGCCGCAGGTCATCGCTCATCCTCCGGGAGGCCGGTCAATCGGTACGAGGGCATGACGACCCGTACCGGCCGCGCGCCTAGATTTGAGGTCAAGCGGCGGGTGCAGCACTCGTCCCCCGAGGTCAGACACCCGCCGCTGCCAACCACAACACCATCTCGATCAGGAGAGGGGCCATGGCCCACACGGCATCGCGGACAGCGGTCCGCGCACAGGGACGCAGGGCGTACGGCGCCGCGTTCCGCAGCCGCCGTGAGGGCCGTCGCCACCCCTTGGTGGCCACGGCAATGGCCCTTCCCCTGGCGGTCCTGCTCCTGGTCGTCTTCGACGGCTGGGAGACAGTGGCCACACAAGCGTCGTCCGTGGGAGTGATGCTGGGGCGCTGAGCGGCGACCCCAGGCCCGGAAGAGCGGTCCGGGCGGGGACATCCACCCATGAAACCCCGTGGGGACGGGGGTGCGGCGGACGGCACAAACGCCCGCGCAGCTGGGGAGCTGCGCGGGCGTTGTTTTTTGTGCGCGGATTCTCGCGTGTGCTGCGGAGCGGGGCACGTGCGCCGCGCCGCCGTCGTGCTGTGGGCAGTCGTTCCGCAGGGCGATGGGGGTCCCCCCGGTCGAGCGAAGTCGAGACTGGGGGAGGGTGGGCACAGCACGACGACCACCCGCACCCGACAACGATGCCCAGCCAGTCACCCACCCATGGTTTCGGGAAGGGGTGGGCTTGGGGAAGAAAATCCACCCACCCCGGCCCCCACCCACCCGCATACGCTCACCCCACCAAGAGCCCAGCACCACCCAGGGGGACCCGTGACCGCAGACGTACTGCCCGCCCTCACCGCGAAGGCACGGCGCACGGCACACCCCGGAAACACCACCTGCGCGCACGCCGACACCGTGCTCGCCGAGCGCGCGGACGGCACAGTCGTCCGCCATGCCGACACCGTCGCCAAGGCCCACGCCCCCGACACCGACCCCACCGAACTCGCCCTCCGCCTCACCGTCGCCACGGCCCTCCCCGACACCCTCCTCGCCCCGCTCCACCCCACCCCGGCCGACCTCCACGGCCGCCTGGTCACGTTCTGGCCGTACGGCACTCCCGTAGACCCCGACACACCCGAAGACGCCCCCTGGGAAGCCGCCGCCACCCTCCTCGCCGCCCTGCACCAGGCCCCCGCACCACCGGCCCTGCCTCCCATGCGCGGCCCCACCAAGGTCGCCCGCGCCCTCACCCGCCTGCACGCGGCCGGCCCTCACCCCGCCACAGCCCCGGTCCTGCGCGCCTGGGCCACCCTTCCGCCCTGGGCCCGCGCCGAGACCCCGATGCCCGACACCACGACCCTGTGCCACGGCGACCTCCACCTGGGCCAGCTCGTACGCCACCCCGGTCCCCACACCTCGTGGCGCCTCATCGACGTCGACGATCTCGGCGTGGGCGTCCCGGCCTGGGATCTGGCCCGCCCGGCGGTCTGGTACGCCTGCGGCCTGCTCCCGCCGGACGAATGGACCCGTTTCCTGACCGCGTACCAGCAGGCAGCCGGCCCCGCGATCCCCGCCGCGGGCGACCCGTGGCCCGCCCTGGACGTCCCGGCCCGCGCCCTCACGGTCCAGACCGCGGCCCAGGCCATCACCAAGTCCGTAGCGGCGAACCGTCCCCTGGACGAAGTGGAACAGGCGGTCGTCGACGCCTGTGACCGAATGGCCGCCGTCCCGCCGGAGTTGCCCTGAGGCCACGCGAAGTAGGGTGCAACCGATCGAAGCCGGGCAGTGTCTGTCCTGGCGGAACGCGAAGCAGCACCGAACGGCGAGGAGTTGAGCCGACCATGCAGTGTCCGAAGTGCCACGCACCGATGCACACGTTCAACCGCAATGGCGTCCAGATCGAGCAGTGCAGCGGTTGCCGCGGCATATTTCTCGACTTCGGCGAGCTGGAGGCGCTGACCCGCCTCGAGTCGCAGTGGTCCCAGCCCGCGCCGCCCCCGCCGGCCGCCCCGCAGGCCTACCCGGCCGCACCGGCGGCTCCCGCCTGGGGCGCCCCGCACGCGGGCCACGGCGGCCACTACGGCCACGGCCGCCGCAAGAAGAGCTTCGGCCACATGCTGTTCTCGTCCTGAGACGACGGACGAACCCCGCGGACGACAGAGCCCCCGGCCGTACGAGACGGCCGGGGGCTCCGGTGTGTGGACGATACTGGGATTGAACCAGTGACCTCTTCCGTGTCAGGGAAGCGCTCTCCCGCTGAGCTAATCGTCCTCGGGACCACGACCCGGGGCCGTGGGCACTGCGTGCGCGATACTGGGATTGAACCAGTGACCTCTTCCGTGTCAGGGAAGCGCTCTCCCGCTGAGCTAATCGCGCGGGCTCGGATCTCGCCGTACGTGCTGGAAGATCCAGTGGACGATACTGGGATTGAACCAGTGACCTCTTCCGTGTCAGGGAAGCGCTCTCCCGCTGAGCTAATCGTCCTTGGAGGTGGAGACGGGATTTGAACCCGTGTAGACGGCTTTGCAGGCCGTTGCCTCGCCTCTCGGCCACTCCACCAGGAGTGCAGGGGCTCGGGAAGATCCCCTGGTTCCTTCGAGCGGACGACGAGGCTCGAACTCGCGACCTCAACCTTGGCAAGGTTGCGCTCTACCAACTGAGCTACGTCCGCTTGTCGTTTCGATCCGCTCCCGCGTCTCGGCGACGAGTTGAACTCTAGCGGATTCCGAGGCCGGAACAAAAACGCGTTTGTGCAGCGTGCTGCGGTGCGTCTGCTCCCAGACCTGGTCAGGACATGGTCAGGGGCGTCGGCGGGGAGCGCCGCCCTAGACTCGACGGTGTGCTCGACCTCCCTCCCCTCGCCCGTTTCGGCAACCTCGTCGCGACTGGTCTCACCGATGTGACCAGCGATCCCGCGGCCCTGGACTCCTCCGGCTTCTGGGCCGTCTCCGCCGACTTCGAGGGCCGCCTGGTGTGTGCGCGCTTCAGCGACGTACGGCGTGAGCCGGTGCCCGTGCCGGTGCCGGGGGAGTGGCGTGGTCCGGCCATCGGTGACTGGACGTCGTCGCTCGACCGCGCCGCGTACACAGCGGCCGTGCGCCGGATCCGCGAGCACATCGCCGCCGGCGAGGTCTATCAGGCGAACCTCTGCCGGGTACTGTCCGCGCCCGTCGCCGCCGACGCCGACGTGGACGCGCTGACCGCGCTGCTGGCGCGGGGCAACCCGGCACCGTATGCAGGAACGATCCGCCTGCCCGGCCACGGTGTCGAGATCGCCACCGCGTCGCCCGAACTCTTTCTGCGCCGGGACGGCCGTGTCGTCGAGTCCGGCCCGATCAAGGGCACCGGGCGCACCGAGGCGGACCTCCTGGAGAAGGACCACGCCGAGAACGTGATGATCGTGGACCTGGTCCGCAACGACATCGGCCGCGTCTGCGCCACCGGCTCCGTGACCGTCCCCGACCTGTGCGTCGTCGAGAAGCACCCGGGACTGGTCCACCTCGTCTCCACCGTGCGCGGCGAACTGCGCGCCGACGCGGGCTGGCTCGGGCTGCTGGCCGCCGCCTTCCCGCCCGGCTCCGTCACCGGCGCCCCCAAGTCCAGCGCTCTGCGGATCATCGACGCCCTGGAAACCGCCCCGCGCGGCCCGTACTGCGGAGGCGTCGGCTGGGTCGACGCCGACCGCGGCACGGGCGAGCTGGCCGTCGGCATCCGTACCTTCTGGATCGACCGCGCGGAGGGCGTGCTGCGCTTCGGCACGGGCGCGGGCATCACCTGGGGGTCGGACCCCGAGCGGGAGTGGCGGGAGACCGAGCTGAAGGCGGCGCGGCTGCTCGCGGTAGCGTCGGGAACGTACGAGGCGAGTGGGAGGACCCCGAGGTGAAGATCTGGCTCGACGGCGGGCTGCAGGACATCGAGTCCGCCCGTGTCTCCGTGTTCGACCACGGGCTGACCGTGGGCGACGGCATCTTCGAGACCGTGAAGGCCGTCGACGGGCAGCCGTTCGCGCTGACCCGCCACCTCGACCGCCTGACCCGCTCGGCACGCGGCCTCGGCCTGCCCGACCCCGACCACGACGAGGTGCGCCGTGCCTGCGCCGCCGTCCTGGACGCCAACCCGATGCCGCTCGGCCGCCTGCGCATCACCTACACCGGCGGCCACGGCCCGCTCGGCTCCGACCGCGGCGAGCACGGGCCGACCCTGGTCGTCGCCCTCGGCCGGTCCGCCCGGCGCCCCGACTCCACCGCCGTGATCACCGTGCCGTGGACCCGCAACGAACGCGGCGCCCTCACCGGCCTCAAGACCACGTCGTACGCCGAGAACGTCGTCGCCCTCGCCCGGGCCCGCGAACAGGGCGCGTCCGAGGCGCTGTTCGGCAACACGGTCGGGCAACTGTGCGAGGGCACGGGCTCGAACGTCTTCGTCGTCCTCGACGGTGAGATCCACACCCCGCCGGTTGCCTCCGGCTGCCTCGCGGGCATCACGCGCGCGCTCGTCGCCGAGTGGACGGGCGCCCACGAGACCGACCTGCCGCTGGACGTCCTGGAACGCGCCGACGAGGTCTTCCTGACCTCCACACTGCGCGACGTCCAGGCCGTGCACCGGGTCGACGCCCGCCAACTCCCGGGCGCACCGGGCCCGGTGACCGCCAAGGCGATGCGGATCTTCGACGAGCGGGCCGGGGACGACCTCGATCCGTGACCGTGAACGACGCGTGACCCGCAAATGATCCGTAACCCATAAATGATCCGTAACCCGTAAATGCGGATGACGCGGGGCGTTGCGCCGGGTACAACACCCCTGATGACCACGACCCTGCGGCCGTCCGAGCCGCTTCAGCACAAAGCCGACGGGACGCGTTCACGCCGCTACCAGGTGTGCGTGAACAGCCGTCCCGTGGGCGCGATACACCTCGCGACCAGCCCCGCGTTCGGGGACTCGGTGGCCCGGATTCTGGATCTGCGCATCGAGGACCCGGACCGCCGGCGCGGCCGGGGCACGGTGGCCGCGCTCGCCGCGGAGGAGGTGGCACGCGGCTGGGGCTGCAAGGGGATCGAGGCGGGGGTGCCCGCCACCGCCGAGCGGGCCCTGCGGATGGCAACCGCGCTCGGCTATCTCCCGCGCAACCGCCTGATGGAGAAGCCCCTCCCCGACACCCCGCCCGACCTGCCCCCGGGGAGCCGCAGCCGGTCCATGACCCCGGAGGAATTCGACGTCTGGCAGGAACACGAGAAGGAGGGGTACGCGCGGAGCTGGATCTCCCGGGGAGTCCCCGAGCCCGAGGCCCGCGCCAAGGCCGAGCAGGACCACCTCGTCCTGCTCCCCGACGGCCTGGCCACCGAGGGCCTGACGCTCGACGTCCTGGAGTACGAGGGCACCCGAGTCGGAACGCTCTGGGTCGGCGCACGCGACGGCGTGGCCTTCGTCTACGACGTGGAGACCGACGAACGCCACCGCGGCCGGGGCCACGGCCGCACGCTGATGCTCCTGGCGGAGGTCCGGGCGATCACGGCAGGCTGGACCACGATCCGCCTCAACGTCTTCGCGGGCAATACGGCGGCCGAGCGGCTCTACGAGTCACTGGGGTACGGGACGGTCATGCACTACCTGTACAAGAACCTGCTCTAGGGCAGGGGGTACGGGGGCGGGAGACGGGGTACGGGGTCCGGTCCGGGGGCTACTGCCCGGCCAGCAGCCGGTCGGCGATTTCCTCGATGCGTTCGCGCAGGCCCTCCTGGCTCTTGCCGCCGTCGAGGCGTTCGCCGTCGATGACGTAGGTCGGGGTGCCGGTCACACCGATCGCCTTGCCCTCGGCCTGGTCGGCGTCGACGATCAGGATGTGCCGGCCGTCGATCAGCGCCGTATCGAACTCCTCGGCGTCGAGGCCGAGTTCGCGCGCGACTTCGACCAGGAACGGCTCGCCCTCGCGGTCCAGCTCCTCGACCCGGCCGAGTACGGCCTCGACGTACGGCCATGCCTTGCCCTGCTCCCCGGCCCCCTCGGCGGCCTGCGCGGCGGCGAAGGCGTGCTTGTGCTTGTCCAGCGGGAAGTGACGCAGCCGTACGTCGAGCCGGTCGCCGTAGCGGGCGCGCAGCGCGCGGACGTCGGCGAGGGCGCTGCGGCAGTCGGGGCACTGGAGTTCGCACCAGACGTCCAGGACGACGGCGGCGGGGCGTGCGGGGGAGGAGTCGCTCATGGGCCCCAGTCTCCCAGCCCGGGCCTCACCGGCCCAATCCGGACAGCGGAGGCCGACTGCAACCAGCGGGGGCGGACGACTGGCAAGCAAGGGCGGAAGCCGCGTCTGCTCCTGAAGGGGGAGGCACCCCCGAGGCAACCCGGAGATGTCCCTGAGGTCCGCTCGGACCATGGCATTCCGGGCGCGGGAAGGTGCAGGATGGGAGAAGGGACGAACCGACCCTGCCCGACCGAGCATGCCTGGAGGACCGGATGATTGCCGAGACCGTCTGTTCCGCCGTCGCCGCGGCAGGCCTGGGCATCGCCGCGGTCACGGCCTACCGCAAGCGCTTCCTCAGGGCGGCCCGTATCGCCGCCTACTCGCTCGTGCCCCTCGGTCTGGTGATGACCGGGGTCGTCGAGTGGGTGGCCGACACCGCCTTCAGCCCCACCGCGTGGGCGGGCTTTGTCGTGCTCGGTGGCGCCTGGCTGCTCTTCATGACCACGCGTGCCGTGGAGCGGCGGGGCGGTGGCACCCGCAAGGAGCGCAAGGCGGCCAAGGGCGCGCACGGCGACGCGATAGCCCCTGCGGCTTCGGCGCCCTCGCTGGGCCAGGGCAGCCGCCCGGCGGCTCGCCCCGCTGCGGCCCCCCGGGCCGCCGACTCCTCGGACGACTTCAGCGACATCGAGGCCATCCTGAAGAAGCACGGCATATGACGGCTCCGCCGGCTTCGCCTCCGCCGGACTGAAACGACACAGAAGATCCACACAGAAGATCCACCGAGGGCGCGGAAACGTACAGGATCGTTCTCGCACTCACGGATATCTGCGAACTCCCGGTCATTACGGGCGTGTTGATCGCGGAGGGGGTGTTACCTGCGTCATCATCGCCCGCGAGATGCTGGACACAACACAGAGCGACACCGCCGCGCCTCCCGAGGAGGAGCGGCGAGGTTGTCTCTTCGCGCTCTCCCAGCCACCGCTGATGATCTTCCTGGCGGTGATCGGCTGTCTGCTGCTCATGGCGTCACTGCACGATCTGCTGATGCTCTGAGCCGTAAACGGAGCCCCAGGCGCCACCCGCCCAGGGCTCCGTCAGCCCCAGCGTGCGGCTCCGCCGAGGAGCTGGGGAGGGCCGGAGGTCCGGTGTGAGGGGGCGTCCAGCGTCGCGCCACAGCGCGCCACCGGGAGCCACGCGGCCCACGCACGCCCTGGCGCTCCTTGCCGATCTGACGGCCATAGACCGGCCCGTGGCGCCCCTGCGCCGCTGCGCTGCGCGTGAGCGGAGGTCCGTCGGCCTGGGAGGCGCATCGCTGTCGCGGCAAGGTACTGCGCGCCACGCGCGCGAGCCTGACGTCAGCCTGCGGCCTCCTTGCGGCGGGCTCGGTAGGCGGCCACGTGGAGGCGGTTGCCGCAGGTGCGGCTGTCGCAGTAGCGGCGGGAGCGGTTGCGGGAGAGGTCGACGAAGGCGCGGCGGCAGTCGGGGGCCTCGCAGCGGCGCAGCCGCTCCTGTTCTCCGGCGACCACGAAGAAGGCGAGCGCCATACCGCAGTCGGCCGCGAGATGGTCGGCGACGGAGGCGCCCGGCGCGAAGTAGTGCACGTGCCAGTCGTAACCGTCGTGGTCGGTGAGCCGGGGTGTGGTGCCCGCGGCGGCGACCAGATCGTTGATGATCACGGCGGCCGAGTGCGCGTCGGAGGCCGCGAAGACCTCCGCGAACCGACCGCGGACCTTGCGCACAGCCGCGAGGTCGAGCTCCGACAGTACCCCGACGTCGCTGACCTCGTGCGTTCGTACGAAATCGCCGAGGGCCGCGACATCGGCGAGTCCTTCCGCCGTCGCGTCACCGTCCGGCGCGGTGTTCACCAGATCCACCACGGTGTCGAGGGCGCACCGGGTGTCGTGGGTGATCAGCACGTTTCGCTCCCTGGCCTGGAGGTCGGGCGTGCGCCCGCCGATGCTGGCCGATGGTAATCGCTCGACGGCGCAAGGGACCGGTGCGGCCGACGCTGGGGACTCTCGTTGTGGCCGGACGACGTCTCCGGCACGGCACACATCGGCGCCGCCCCGCGGAAATCCGCGGCGACGGCGCCGATGCGTGCCATATGCGGTTGTCTTGGCCCGAGCCGTCTCCCCGAGTGGACGGCGCCGGGCGGCTCTGTGCCGCCGCGCCCTAGCTTTCCGCCAGGATGTGCGACAGCTCCTGATCGAGGTCGAAGTGCCGGTGCTCCGTGCCGGGAGGTACGGCGGCGTCCGTCCGCTTCAGGAACGATTCCAGGGCCCGCGCCGGGGCCTCGAGCAGTGCCTCGCCCTCCGGGGAGCTCAGGGCGATGCATACGACGCCCTGACCGTGGCTGCGCGACGGCCAGACGCGGACGTCGCCGGTGCCGGTCGGCCGGTGGAGGCCTTCGGCGAGGAGGTCGCGGGCGAACACCCACTCGACGGTCTCCTCGGCTCCGGTGTGGAAGGTGGCGTGCACGGCGTAGGGATCGGCCGTGTCATACCGCAGTCCCGCGGGAACAGGCAGTGAGGACTCGCTCGACACAACGAGGCGCAGGTGCAGCTCGCAGCTGACCGTGGTGTTCATAAGCGCCAGGGCCTTTCGCTCAGTGTGCGCTCGGGGATTCGCACGTCGGCGAAATCGACATGCCACCTACGGTGCCGTTGTAAACCCCTCTGAGTGTTTTGCGTCGCTTTTGGTAGCTCATCCGGCCGAGGGAGCGTTCGTCGGATACGACCATTCCGGTGACCGGTTTCTCTCCGGTAGGGTTTGGCCGTATGAATACGGGGAGTGACGCGACGGGGGAGGTCGCCGCGGCGACCGACGGAATCAAGGGCGACGCCGACGGTACGAAGGTCGAGAGGGTGCTTGGATCTCGTGCGCCGGAATTCATCAAGGCGCGGCGGATGCTGCATCTGAGCTGGCAGGTGGGCGTCTTCGTCCTGGGGCTCGCGGTCGTGGTAGCCGGTGTGATCATGCTGCCACTGCCCGGTCCAGGCTGGGTGGTGATCTTCGGCGGCATGGCGATCTGGGCGACGGAGTTCGTCTGGGCCCAGCTCGTGCTCCGCTGGACCAAACGCAAGGTGACCGAGGCCGCACAGCGTGCCCTCGACCCCAGGGTTCGGCGCCGCAACATCATCCTGACGACAGCCGGCCTCGTCATAGCGGCGGTCATCGTCGGCATCTACTTCTGGAAGTTCGGCTTCGAGATGCCCTGGAACGTAAAGGACCAGTGATCGCACATCGGGCGGTCCGGTGACCCGTACCTGGTCCGAGGTGCCCCCTGACATGGGGTAATGTTCTTCCTGTGTCCGGGCGATTAGCTCAGCGGGAGAGCGCTTCGTTCACACCGAAGAGGTCACTGGTTCGAACCCAGTATCGCCCACTTGATCATTATCCGGCCCGTCCACCGTTCCCGTGGGCGGGCCGAATGCGTCACGGGCGTATGGCCCGGGAGAGCGGAAGTCGGCGCCTCTGTGGCAGGACAAGCGCCGGGGTGCGGCGCGGTCGGCGGTCGTCTCTGTGAATCCCTCGGGGAGGCGGCAAGGCCGTACGCGGCGCTGGTGCGGGCCGACCGGAATCGGCCATTTCTGAAACTGCCTTTCGGCGAAGACGCGTTGGCGCCCGCCGCCTCGAACCTGGTGGTGACCGCAGGGGTATGCCCGACCCGCCGAGACCAGGCCAACCGCCGTGCCCCGCCGACATGGCGGCCGTGCCTGAGCAGGGCCCGGATGGGTACCGTCAGCCCCATGGGGGCCGTGCGGCAACGAGCCCCGCGTGCACCGTGCCGCGCCCGCGCCCGCCCCGGCGTCGGGGTGGTCCACAACAGTCGGCCATCGCCCGTACTGAAGCCGTGCACTGCCCGTGGTCGTGTCCCGCCTCGTGGTGCAAGCGACCTTGCTCGACGCGTTCCGGCAAGCCACTCGCAGCATGACATTGACGATGTGCTGTAGCGGTGCGGAGTTCGTGACTCCGCAGGTCAATCGAGCAGGGCCCAGCCACCTGCGCGCCGGATCGCGGCGCTGACACCCGCGAGCAGCACGGCCGACCGGGGGCGAGCCGACCGGCGTCCTCCGCCACGGGCTCCGAGCGGACCTGCGCGGTCCGCATGGCTGCACCACCCGACGGGACGCCATCCGCGTGTCGGCCACCCCGTGAGAGGTGGCTCCCGCGTCGCGTGCGACTGTGCCGGCCGTCGGCGCCATTGACGGCCCCGACCCTTCGCCGATGCGCCGATGACCTGTGCATTCCGAGCGCTTTGATCGACTGAACCACCTGGCGGGACGCCATCCTGCCCGTCGCCTGCCGCCCTCCCCCGAAGCCGTAGTACCGCACAACACCCGCCGCCGTGGAGGGTGGCGTCCCGCCGCGCGGTCGGCACGAGCCGACTGCCCCGGGCGCAGGCCCCCCACAGACCTGAACCCCAAGCCGACGCAGGACATTTGGCGCGTACGGAGGTCATCCAGACGTCAACCCACCGATGGGCGCACCTGCCGACAGCCCGTCACCCGGCGCGGCAACTCCCCACCCGCACGCGGCGATCCGCTCACATCCTGCCCCCGACTCCCAACTCCTTCTCAGCTCCCACCCTCGTTCGACGCCTCGACCACGGCCCCCCGACCTGCGCATTCTCACCCCAACTCCCGCCTCCCCGCACGCTCTTGAGCCATCGGCCGGGCCTCCGCTTTCCATCAATTCCTGTCCGAATCATTGACGTGCTCGTGGGGCCTCCGTACCTTGTGGCAGCAAGCGCTTACTTGAAACGATTCATGATCGAACGCAATGTCGCGGGGAGGCCCAACCATGCACAGAGTCGGGAACGTTGAGAGGCGCACGGTTCTCAAGGTGGCCGGAGCCTCGGTGGCCACGGTGGGGCTGGGGGCCACGACCGCGTGCGGCGGGGACAGTGGTGCTTCCGGGGACGGAACGGTCACGCTCCGCTTCAGCTGGTGGGGTGCGGACGAGCGGGCGAAGAGAATCAACGACTCCATCGCGCTCTTCGAGGAGAAGTACCCGAAGATCAAGATCAAGACGGACTTCCAGGATTACGTCTCGTTCTGGGAGAAGTTCCAGACGCAGGCGGCGGGTGGAAATCCGCCGGACGTTTTCCAGAACGCTCTCGCGTTTCTCCGGAAGTACGACAACCGAGGAATTCTGTTCGACCTCAAGTCCCAGGTGGACGAGGGCCATTTGAACATGGACGGATTCCGCGCGGATCTCGCCAAGGTCGGCGAGGTGGACGGAAAGCTGCTCGGCGTTCCCGTCGGTTCCAACACCATGTCACTCGTCATTGACGAGAAGGTCTTCGACAAGGCCGGGATCACTCCGGAGCAGGGCTGGACCTGGGACGACTACTTCGCCGCCCTGGAGAAGATCCGCGACTCCCAGAATGTCGCGGGCGACACGGGCTACTTCAGCATCATGTACCTCTACGACCTCTACCTGCGGCAGAACGGCAAGGCGTTCTTCACTGCGGACGGACTCGGTTTCGACGACGCCGATCTGACGGAGTGGTGGCAGGACGGGTACAACCGCGTCAAGGCGGGGATCGTCACCGACCCGAAGATCGTCGAGCAGGACAAGCCCAAGTCCTCGCTCGCCGCCGCCCACGGTGCGTCGGAGTTCACGTGGGACAACTTCACCGTCCGCTACTCGGCGGAGGGCGACAGCACCTACGGTCTCGCGCCGATCCCGACCACCGACGGCAAGGAGACGGGCCAGTACCTCGCCTCGCTGATGCTGAGCGTCTCCGCGCGCACCTCGCACCCGAAGGAAGCCGCGCAGTTCATCGACTTCATGGTCCATGACCCCGAGGTCGGCGAGATCATGGGCTACGACCGCGGCATCCTCGCCAGCACCGCCCAGTTCGAGGCGTACGAGCCGACCGACGCCCCCAACAAGGCGATCCAGAAGTACGAGGAGGACGTGGCCGCGGCCGGAGTCCTCGGGGAGGTCACCCCGCACCCGGCCGGCGCCGACACCGTGGAGGCCGCCTTCCTCCGTATCGCCGGTGACCTGGCGCAGGGCAAGACGAAGGTGTCCGACGCGGTCAAGCAGTTCTTCTCCGAGGCGGAAGCCGCCCTCGCCGCCTGATGGGAACCGCAGTGACGACGCTCGTCAAGGAATCTCCGCCGGACGCGCAGGAGAAGCGCCCCGCGGCCCCCGCTGCCCAGAGGCGGCGGGGGCGCCGGGAGAACCTCGCCGGCTATCTCTTCATGTCCCCGTGGATCGCCGGCTTCCTGCTGCTGACCGCGGGCCCCATGGCCGCCTCTCTCTACTTCGCCTTCACCGACTACAACCTCTTCAATTCGCCGCAGTGGATCGGCCTCGACAACTTCACCAAGATGTTCGAGGACCCCCGGTGGCAGAAGTCGGTCGAGGTGACGGCCAAGTACGTCGTCATCGGCACGCCACTGAAACTGCTGCTCGCGCTCGGAGTCGCACTGCTGCTCGCGCAGAGCCGCCGCGGGCAGGCCTTCTACCGGGCCGCGTTCTACGCCCCCTCGCTCATCGGCGCGAGTGTGTCCGTGGCGTTCGTCTGGCGGGCGCTGTTCTCCGACGACGCCATCGTGGACCGTACGCAGTCGTTCTTCGGCTGGGAGGTCGGCGGCTGGGTCGGCAACCCCGACTGGATCCTCTACTGCCTGGTCGCGCTCACCGTCTGGCAGTTCGGCGCGCCCATGGTCATCTTCCTGGCCGGGCTCAAGCAGGTGCCGAGGGAGCTGTACGAGGCCGCCGAGGTCGACGGCGCCGGGCCCTTCCGGCGGTTCTGGAGCATCACGCTGCCGATGATCTCCCCGGTGCTGTTCTTCAACGTGCTGCTGGAGACCATCCACTCCTTCCAGATCTTCGGTTCGGCGTACGTCGTCTCCAACACGTACTGCGGTCCGGCCGACTCCACGCTCGTCTACACCTGTTACCTGTACCAGAAGGGCTTCAAGGAGGCCCAGATGGGCTTCGCCTCCGCCATGGCCTGGATGCTCCTGCTCGCCGTGGCCCTCGTCACGGCCGTCCTCTTCTGGTCCCAGAAGAAGTGGGTGCACTACGAGGAGGCCGCCCGATGAGCGCCACCACGACCCCGACACCCACCCCCAAAAAGTCGCTCGGCCTCGGCCGCAAGCACACCGGGTCGCTCGCCTGGCACGTGGGTTCGCTGCTGATCCTGTCGGTCGTCCTCTACCCGGTCGTCTGGGTGATCGGCGCCTCGTTCAAGCCCAGCAAGGAGATCATCAACAGCCTGGAGCTGTTCCCGGCCGACCCGATCCTGGACAACTTCAAGGGCCTGGCCGACGGCATCGCCGACATCTCGATCACCGTGTTCTTCCAGAACTCCCTGTTCTACGCGCTCGGTTCGGTCGCCGGCATCCTGATCTCCTGCTCGCTGACCGCGTACGC
The DNA here is from genome assembly GCF_053591955.1 of Streptomyces sp. NPDC002845. NCBI lineage: Bacteria > Bacillati > Actinomycetota > Actinomycetes > Kitasatosporales > Streptomycetaceae > Streptomyces > Streptomyces sp. NPDC002845. Next base: position 81,409 of record NZ_JBSFUU010000030.1, read on the forward strand.
CTTCGCGCGCATCCGGTTCGCCGGGCGGAACCTGTTGTTCACGCTGATGATCGGCACCCTGCTGCTGCCGTACCACGTGCTGCTGATCCCGCAGTACGTGATGTTCCAGAAGATGGAGCTGATCAACACCTATGTACCGCTGCTGATCGGCAAGTATCTCGCCACCGAGGCGTTCTTCGTCTTCCTGATGGTGCAGTTCATGCGGAACCTGCCGAAGGAACTGGACGAGGCGGCGCGGCTCGACGGGTGCGGGCACCTGAGGATCTACTGGTCGATCGTGCTGCCACTGTGCCGGCCGGCCCTCATCACCAGCGCGATCTTCACCTTCATCAACGCCTGGAACGACTTCATGGGCCCGTTGATCTACCTCAACGAGCCCGGCAAGTACACCGTCTCGCTCGGCATGATGATGTTCCGCGACCAGGAGACCGTGTCCAACTACGGCGGCCTGATCGCCATGTCGCTGGCCGCGCTGCTGCCGGTGCTGCTGTTCTTCCTCGCCTTCCAGCGCTATCTGATCGACGGCATGGCGACGTCCGGGCTGAAGGGCTGAGGTGATCCGGTCATGACTCAGGCGCGTGTGAAGGCCGGTGCGGAGCGTCGTGCGAATTCCCGTGCGGATTCTCGCACGAACTCCCGTACGGAACGGCGCGAATCGGCCCTCGCCGAGCGGTTCGCCGTGTTCGCCGAGTGTCTGCTCACCGGGGTGTGGATCGCGGTGGCCTCGCTGCCAGTGGTCACCTACCCGGCCGCGTTCGCCGCCGGAGCGCGGCACTTGCGTCGCCGTACGACCCATCAGGGCGGCGGCTGGCGGGAGTTCGTGGCCGACTTCCGGGCGGCGGTGCGCGGCGGGTGGCTCGTCGGGCTCGCCGGGTGGGCCGCGGCGGCGGCGGTGTGGGTCGACGTCCAGGCCGTACGGGCCGGGATCCCCGGTGGCCCGCTCGTGGGCGCCATCGGGATCTTCGCGCTGATCGGCGCCACCGTGGCCGGGCTGCGCGCGGCGGCGGCCTGGGAGCCCGGAGCCGCCTGGCGGGCCCTGCTCGGTGCGGCCGGGCGGCGGACCGTGCTCGACCCCGCCGGATCCTTCCTGCTCGTCGGCGGGCTGGCCGTGGTGGCCCTGTCCGCCTGGTTCATCGCGCCGCTGGCGGTCCCGGTCCTCGGGGCCGTCGCGGCGGCGGCCGTCGCCGTGGAGGAGCGGTACCGGCACCGCTGACCGGCGGTGCGCTTCAGCAGGCGGGCGCCGTCGGACGCGCGTGCCCCCTGAACAGGTCGGCGCCCTGGGCGTCGTAACCCTCTCTGTCATGCCCCTGACTTCCCCGCACGGAAAGGAAAGGCCATGTCCCCCATCGACCGCAGGTCCCTCATCAAGGCGGCCGCCGTCGCCGGAGCCGCTTCCCAGTTCAGCTGGGTGCTGGGCAGTTCGAGCGCCCACGCCGCCCCGAGAGCCGCGGCCGCGGAGGCCGACCCGGTGACCCTGGACTGGCTGGAGGACGGCGGGCTCGGCGCCGCCCCCGGGTCCACCGTGGGCGTGCCGTGGCCCAAGGGCGCGTACGAGAAGGACCAGACGTTCGCCGTGACGGACGCGAACGGCAAGGACGTCCCGGTCCAGTCCTGGCCCATCGCCTACTGGCCCGACGGCTCCCTGAAGTGGACCGCCCACGCGGTCGGCGCGGGCGCCGGCGCCGGAAAGCTCACGCTCGCCGCGGGAGCTCCGGCGGCGCCCGCGAAGAAGGTCACCGTCGACAGGCGCGGCGGCACCATCGACGTGAACACCGGCGTCATCACCGCGAAGATCGGCAAGAGCGGCTCGACGCTGGTGAAGTCGGTGCTGCGCGGCTCGACCGAGGTCGCCAAGGACGGCCGTCTGGTGCTCCTGCGCCAGCCCGAGATCGAGGACGGGGACCAGACCGCGACCAAGGTCGAGCGGTTCGAGAGCGTCATCGACGAGGTCGAGGTCGAACAGGACGGCCCGGTCCGCGCCGTCGTCCGCATCGACGGCAAGCACCGCAAGGGCAGGCGGAGCTGGCTGCCGTTCTCGATCCGGCTCTACTTCTACGCGGGCGCCGAGTCGTTCCGCATGATGCACACCGTCACCTTCGACGGCGCCCAGGAACCCGGCAAGGCCAGCGGCGACTTCATCCGCGGCCTCGGGGTGCGCTTCAAGGTGCCGATGCGCGACGAGGCGTACGACCGCCACATCCGCATCGGCGGCGAAGGCACCGGCCTGCTCCGCGAGGCCGTCAAGGGCATCACCGGGCTGCGGCGCGACCCGGGAGCGGTCGTGCGGCAGGCCCAGTTCGAGGGCGAGAAGCTGCCGGACCCCTCCACGTGGGACCAGCGGGTGACGACCCGCCTGCAGTACATCCCCGAGTGGGGCGACTACACCCTCTCCCAGCTCTCCTCCGACGGCTTCTCGGTCCGCAAGCGCACCAAGAAGGGCCACGGCTGGATCGGCGCGGGCGGCGGCCGGCGGGCGAGCGGCTTCGGATACGTCGGTGGCACGAGCGGCGGATTCGCCTTCGGCCTCAGGGACTTCTGGGAGAAGTTCCCCGCCCAGCTCGACATCCGCGACGCCCAGACCGACGAGGCCGAGGTCACCATGTGGCTCTGGTCGCCCGAGGCACAGCCCATGGACCTGCGCTTCTACCACGACGGCATGGGCCAGGACACCTACCCCGAACAGCTCGAAGGCCTCAACATCACCTACGAGGACTACGAGCCCGGCTTCGGCACCCCCTACGGCATCGCCCGCACCAGCGAACTCCTCTTCTGGGCCCACGAGTCCACCCCGAGCGCCGAGGCCATGGCCCAGCAGGTCGAGGCCGTCCGCACCCCGCCGCAGCTCGCGGCCCCGCCCCAGCAGCTCATCAACGCGGGCGTCTTCGGCGGTCTCTTCTCCGAGCCGGACCGCTCCACCGACGCCAAGGCCAAGATCGAGGACCACCTCGACTTCCTCTTCACCTACTACAAGGACCAGGTGGAGATGCGCCGTTGGTACGGCTTCTGGGACTACGGCGACATCATGCACAGCTACGACACCGACCGTCACCAGTGGCGTTACGACGTCGGCGGCTACGCCTGGGACAACTCCGAGCTCTCGCCCGACCTGTGGCTGTGGTTCGCGTACATGCGCTCGGGCCGCGCCGACATCTTCCGCTTCGCCGAGGCCATGACCCGGCACACCGGCGAGGTCGACGTCTACCACATCGGCCAGTGGGCGGGCCTCGGCACCCGCCACGGCGTCCAGCACTACGCCGACAGCGCCAAGCAGCAGCGCATCGCCAACACCACCTACCGCCGCTACTACTACTTCCTCACCGCGGACGAACGCGTCGGCGACCTCATGCACGCCAACGTCGACTCCGACGAGACCTTCCTCGTCCTCGACCCCATCCGCAAGATCCGCACCGAGCCCTACGAGCCCGACCGCAACGCCCTCTCCATCGGCTTCGGCACCGACTGGAGCGGACTGGTCTCCGCCTGGCTGACCGAGTGGGAACGGCGCGGCCCCAAGTGGGAGAAGGCCAAGGCGCGGGTCCTGTCCACCATGGAGACCATCGCCGCCCAGCCCAACGGCTTCGTCCAGGGCAACGCCCTGTACGACCTCGACACCGGCAAGTTCGCCGTCGCGGCGGAGCCCCGGGTCGGCGTCTCGCACCTGTCGGCCATGTTCGGCCTCGTCGAGCTCTGCGCCGAACTCATCGACCAGATCGACATGCCCGCGTTCAAGGAGGCCTGGCTCGACTACTGCCGCTACTACAACGCCAGCCGAGCAGAACAGTCCGCCCGCTACGGCTCCCACTTCGGCACCCTGCTCCTCTTCCAGGGCCACTCCCGCCAGGACGCCTACGCCGCCGTCCAGACCGGCGACGACACGCTGGCCGCCCGCGCGTGGCAGCAGTTCTACAACAGCCGGGACACCTGGGACTACAAGGAGTCGACCGACTGGTCCACCAAGAAGATCGAGGGCCCGACCGCCCTGGTGCCGGGCAGCGAGGCGGCGTGGGTGTCGACCAACGCGACGGCGCTGTACGGCTTGGCGGCGATCCAGAACCTGGCCCTGGTGGGCGACAAGATGCCGTAAGCGCACCCCGTCTGTGACATAGCGGCTCCGCCGTGTGGGGGCGACCGGCCCACCACGGACCCGCAGTCTCCGCCCCGCCCCCCTAGCGGAGGCGTCCGAACACCTCCCGCACTCGCCGTGCGTCGCGCAGCCGCTGCTCGTACGTGGCACCCGCCGCGAGCAGCGCCAGACCGGCGAGTGCGGGAGGTACCCAACGCGGCAGCGCGCCCACGACCTGGGCGATGTACGGCGCGAGTTCGTGCAGCGCGACCAGCGCGAGCACCGCACCGCCGAGGACAAGGGGCGCCTGGAGCCGGTACCGCGCGCCGGTCAGCGTGACGGCGAGCGCCGCCGCGCCGAGCAGCAGCGGGCGCAGCCAGTGCGGGTCGCCCCAGGCCGCGAGGAGACTCGGCACGAGGGTGGCGGCAAGCCCGGGGCCGTACGCCGTCCAGGACGAGGCCTGCGGGTCGTGCCGTCGCCGCAGGACACCGACCACCAGCGCCGGCACGGTCACCGGCAGGGTGTACGCCTCCGGGGAGCCGACGCCCCAGGCCCCGAGGCGCACCCAGGTGGCCAGCACGAAGAGGACCGCGGCCGCGTATCCGACGTACCGCCGGTCCGGTCGTACGGCGGTGCCCGCGGCGACGACACCGCAGAGGGCCAGGGTCAGGGCCAGCAACGGCGGCTCGGTGACGGTGAGGCCGATGGCGAGCAGCCCCGCGACGGCTCCCGTCACCTCGACGGGAACGGTCGCGGGGGAGTCCTTCAGGCGTGCCGCCAGCAGGGCCGCGGCGGCCGGGACGACGAGGACGAGCAGAGCGGTGTGCTCGGGCCGCCAGCCGGCGGAGGCGCCGATCGCGCAGGTCAGGGCGGTGGCGTAGGTGAGGGACGCGGGCGCGGCGACCGGGCCGAGCCCCGTGCGCCACGCTGCCGCCGCGAACAGGACCACCAGGGCGGCGAGTACGCCGAGTGTCGCTCCCTCGGAGGCCAGCGAGACCACGGCGAGGCTCAGCGACGTCACGAGAGCCAGGACGCAGGCGGTGAGGGGGAGCGGCGCGGAGACGGACGGAGCCATACGTGCCGAGCACACCGCGACCACAACCGTGGCCCCCTGCACCACCATCCCCGCCCCGTACGGCAGTTCGAGCACCGCCGGAACGACGAGGGCCGTCGCCCACGCCAGCGTGAACGCGCCGACCAGCGCGGGAACCCGCCACGCCGTGCCCCGACTCACCACGGCCACCACCCCGGCGACGACGGCGAGCACCAGCGGCACGGTCGCCGAGTCCGGCGGCCACGGCGCATCCACCGTCACCGCGTCCCGCGCGTCCGCGGGCACACCGGACCAGACCCGCCCCACCCAGCCGACCGGCCCCAGCAGCGTGACGGCGACGACGGGCACGGCACAGAGCACCGCGAGCCCCTGGACAACGGCGGAGGCATGGGCGAGACCGTGCCGTACCGACTCCGGCAGCCGCGTCCGTACGACGGCCAGCAGCGCGACCCCGCACACCAGATAGCCCGGCACCGTCCACACCCCGGGCAGCGCGGCCCGCAGGATTCCGCCGGGCCCGGCGACCACGAGCAGACCGCCGGTCAGGGCCGCGCCGAGGGCGAGGCCCGGCTTCGGGGCGTGCCACGCGGCGGCCAGGGCGACGGCCGCGGCGAGGGCGAGGAGCGCCGCCGCACGGGCGGCGGCGCTCGGGCCGGACGCACTCCAGGAGAGCGATCCGGCCGCCAGAACACCCCAGGCCCCCATCCCGCAGGCGCCGACGACGGCGACGATCCGTACCGGCGTGAGGGACACCCGGAGTGCCACAGCGGTGTCGGCCGCCGCGGTCACCAGCAGCGCGGCCGTGAGCGTGTGCGGACCCGCGCCCGCCGCGACCGCCCAGAGAAGGAGCGGGAGTTGGGCGGCGGCCAGCGCGAGGGGGAGGGGCAGGCGGAGCGGGACACGGCCCGTGTCCGGGCGTACCAGCGCGCCGACCCCCAGGCCGTACGCCGCCCACACCCCCGCCAGCACCGCCGACGCGCCCGCCGCGTACCCGGTGCCGTCCGCCCCGGCGAACGCGACCTCGTGCAGCGCGTACGCGTCCAGCACCGTCAGCGCCAGCCCGAGCCCCGCCACCGACTCGGCGGTCGACCACAGCCCCCGGCGGAGCAGCAGGACAGGCGCACCGAGGGCGGCCAGAGTCACCGCGCCGAGCACCAGCGCCCGCCCCGTGATCCCCATGTGCCCCCAGCTGACCAGGGTGAACGCGATCGCCGCCACGGTCAGCAGGATGCCGCCGAGGAGGAGCAGCACGTTCTGGACGCCGGGCGCCGTCGCCTCGGGCCGGCGTGCGGGCGGGACGGGGGCGGCGGGTGCCGTGGACCAGAGCATGCCGACCAACCAGGTGCGACGGGCCAGCAACACGGCACGCCGGGTGTCCAGTTGGCGCAGCTCGGCGTCGAGGAGCGCCAACTCCTCGGCCGGTGGCGGAATGTGCGTCATGTCTCGGAGTGTGGCCCCGGTCACGTCGTACGGCATGAGTGCGCGTACTCAGGAGGTACTCAGATCCCGCACAGGCGGTCCCCGCGCGGGCACACTCTGCCCATGGACTGGAGCCACTACCGTTTCCGCAGCCTGTGGGCGCTGCCCGCGCCGCCCGCCGCCGTGTACGACGTGCTCGAACGGGCCGAGGAGTATCCCCGCTGGTGGCCCCAGGTGCGGGAGGTCACCCGGATCGACGACACGAGCGGGATCACGCGCATCCGCTCGGTCCTGCCGTACGACCTCGTCTTCACCGGGCGGGAGGTGCGCCGCGATCCAGCGGCCGGGGTGCTGGAGATCGCGATGACCGGGGACGTCGTCGGCTGGGCGCGCTGGACGCTCACCGCCGACGATTCCGGCACCCTTGCCCGCTACGACCAGGAGGTCGACGTGGCCAAGCCCCTGCTGCGCCGGCTCGCCGTGCCGGGGCGGCTCGTCTTCCGCGCCAACCACGCCCTGATGATGTGGGCGGGACGGCGCGGGCTCGTCGCGTACCTGACGGCGTCCGGGCAAGCGGTTTGAACCGGACCCGCGGGGACCTGTATTGTTCAGTCCGTTCCCGGGCGATTAGCTCAGTGGGAGAGCGCTTCGTTCACACCGAAGAGGTCACTGGTTCGAACCCAGTATCGCCCACCGGGAAAGGCCGGTCCGCCACAGCGGACCGGCTTTTTGTGCAGCTGATGCGTATCTGATGTGCACCTGATTGCGCGCCTGTGGTGCTGCTCCGCCGGTGCTTCTACGCCGCCGCCGGCAGATCCGGCCGCAGCGGCCACGCCGGGTCCACCGCCTCCTCCGAGCCGCTGCGCGCGAACCACGCCTGGAGGCCACGGGCCTGCGCCGCGTGCCACACCGCCTGCAGGGTGTGCAGCTCGGCGGGGGAGAGGCGTTCGAGGCGGGTCGCGAAACGGCGCCCCACCGCCCGTACGACGTCCAGCGCGGCCTGCGCGTCCGCGGCCGCGTCGTGCGCGCCGTCCAGGGCGACACCGTAGTGCTCGCACAGGTCGGTGAGGGTGCGGCGGCCCTTGCGGTAGCGGTCCAGGTGCTTGTCGAGGACGCGCGGGTCGAGGACGTGCAGCGGGGTCGTCTCGAACCAGTGGTCCAGCGTGGAGGCGCGATGGCGGCGCAGCTCCCGGTCCAGCAGCGTCAGATCGAACGGCGCGTTCATCACGACCAACGGCCGCCCGCGCACGGCCTGTTCGGCCAGCGCCTTGGCTATCTCCTCCATCACGGGGGAGGGCCAGCGGCCGCTGAGCCGCAGATGCTCCTCCGTCAGCCCGTGCACCGCCGTCGCCCCGGCGGGCACCGGCACCCCCGGGTTCACCAGCCACCGGGTCACCCGCGGACAGGTGCCCGGTGCGTCCTGGACGACGACGGCGGCCGACACGATCCGGTCGGTCTCGACGTCCACGCCCGTGGTCTCCGTGTCGAACGCCGCCAAAGGGCCCTCGTACCAGTACGTCATACGTACACAACTCCTCGTTCACCCACGGCAGCTGACGCCCCGTCTTCTGCCTGTTTGGTGATACCCGGGCTGTTTGCGCCGTACGCCGGAAGGAGACAACAGAAGTACGGGTCTGTGCAGTTCAGGGGCTCGGCGCGACAATTCACCTGGCTGGGAAGGCTGTTGGTCATGGCCATAGCGCAGCCCGAACGGGGCGGGCTGCTGCCCGAGCGCACGGCACCCCATCGCGGCACACTCGCCACCACCGCCTGCATGGAGACACTGCAGGTGGGCTACCTGCACGCCGTGGCGGCCGCGGCCGGCTGCTCCCTGTCCCAGCCCTTTCCCGACAACGGCATCGACTGGCACGTCAGCCACAGCGCCCCCGGGCACACGGTCGACGACGAGGTCACCATCAAGGTGCAGCTCAAGGCCACGTACCAGGTCCCGCCGAACCCTCCGGGACGGTTCTTCTCCTTCACGCTCGACAACGAGCACCTGGCGAAGCTCGCCCGCACCCCCGTCTCGGTGCACAAGATCCTCGTCGTGATGATCGTCCCGCGGTCACCGGACCAATGGCTGCGGGCCGGCCACGACCGCCTCGACCTGCGGCACTGCTGCTACTGGAGCAACCTGGCCGGACACCCGATCACGGGCCGGCGCAGGACCACCGTGCGGATACCGACCACGCGCATCTTCGACGACCGAGCGCTCTGCGAGATCATGACGCGGGTCGGAACGGGAGGCAGACCGTGACGCACCGCCCCATCGACGAACCACTGCGCCCCGTCCGGCCCCACCCCGCCGAGGGCCCCTGGGCGCACCGGCCGCCCGAGCCCGGACAGGTCGACCCCGCCGTACTCAGCGCCCTCCTGCACCGCCACGGCTGGCAGCGGCGCGGCGGAGCCGCCGGACGCTACGGCCGCTGGACCCCGCCCGGTCCCGGCGGCAGCGGGACGAGCCTCCTGGTGCCCGAGAACCGCGCCTTCCCCGACAGCGACGACCTCCTCGGGGAGGCCCTCGTCGCGCTCTCCCGCAGCGGCTCGCCCTCCGCACGCGACGTCCTGGTCGGCCTCACCGTGCCCAGCGACGAAGTCCGCTGGTGGCGGGACGTTCCCACCGGACCCGTCGACACCGCGCCCTGGGCGGTCGAGGACCGGCTCCGCTCGGCCGCCCGCCAGATGCTCCTCGCCGCCGCACTCGCCACACGCGCGCGTGCGGGCTATTACGGCTCCCGCCACCGCCGCCCCGCCGCCGCGTCCCTGGAGACCGTCCTCGTCGGCGCCGCCCCCGGCGGCCGCCGGCTCACCGCCTTCGTCCCCGTCTCCACCGGCCGCCCCCTCGCCGTACGCCTGCACCAGGCCCTGTACGCCGCCCGCGAGGCCATCGACTACCAGCGCGCCACCGGCGGCATGGACGCCTTCGACGCGGCCGTCGAGGCCGGCGTCAGCCACGAGCTCACCGAGGCCCTGGTCGCCCTCGTCCGCGGCACCGAGGGCGCCCGCGTCGCCATCGAGTGGGCCCCGGCCGCCGACGCCCCCGAGGGTTGCGCCACCCCCGCCGAGCCCGTCGAGTTCTCCCCGGGCGACCTGCCCGTGCTGCGCGAGGCAGGGGCCCGCTATCTGCGGGAGGAGCCGTCGGTGTCCGTGCGCATCACGGGCGCCGTGGTACGGATGCGCAGGTCGGGGCCGCGCGGCGAGGGCACCGTACGACTCCGGGTCCTCGCCGGGGCCGAGGTCCCGCACGTCCGCATGACCCTGGACGAGGAGTCGTACCGCATCGCGGGCCACGCCCACCTGGTCGGCCTGCCGGTCCGGGTCCACGGCCGCCTGGAGAGCCGGGGAGGCTTCCGCCGCCTCACGGACGCCACCGGGGTCGTCCCTGTGCAGGTGGATGAGGCTGAGCGCGACCGCCTCATGAAGTCACTCCAAGAGACCGCAGAGATAACAGCCTTCTTCGAGGAGGCCTGCAGCGGGGACTGACGGTAACTGTTTCGCGAGCAGGACGCCGGGCTCGGTACGATTCCTGTCTGCGTACGCGGACGCGTACGCACTCGCCCTTCAGTCAGGAGAAACCGGTGTCCGACGTCCGTTTGATCATCCAACGCGATTCCGAGCGGGAAGAACGCGTGGTGACGACGGGCACTACGGCCGCCGACCTCTTCACCGGCCTGCGCACCATCGTCGCCGCCCGCGTGAACGGCGAGCTCAAGGACCTCGCGTACCAGCCGCAGGACGGCGAGACCGTCGAGGGCGTCGAGATCTCCTCCGAGGACGGCCTGGGCATCCTGCGCCACTCCACCGCGCACGTGATGGCGCAGGCGGTGCAGGAGCTGTTCCCGGAGGCCAAGCTCGGCATCGGACCGCCGGTCAAGGACGGGTTCTACTACGACTTCGACGTCGAGAAGCCGTTCACCCCCGAGGATCTCAAGGCCATCGAGAAGAAGATGCAGGAGATCCAGAAGCGCGGCCAGCGTTTCGCGCGCCGTGTGGTCACCGACGACGCGGCCCGCGAGGAGCTGGCGTCGGAGCCGTACAAGCTGGAGCTGATCGGCCTCAAGGGCTCGGCCTCCTCGGACGACGGCGCGGACGTCGAGGTGGGCGGCGGCGAGCTGACCATCTACGACAACCTGGACGCCAAGACCGGCGACCTGTGCTGGAAGGACCTCTGCCGTGGTCCTCACCTGCCCACCACCCGGAACATCCCGGCGTTCAAGCTCATGCGCAACGCGGCCGCCTACTGGCGCGGCAGCGAGAAGAACCCGATGCTCCAGCGCATCTACGGCACCGCCTGGCCGTCCAAGGACGAGCTGAAGGCCCACCTGGACTTCCTCGCCGAGGCCGAGAAGCGCGACCACCGCAAGCTGGGCAACGAACTGGACCTGTTCTCCGTCCCGGACGAGATCGGCTCCGGCCTCGCCGTCTTCCACCCCAAGGGCGGCGTCATCCGCCGGGTCATGGAGGACTACTCGCGGCGCCGCCACGAGGAAGAGGGCTACGAGTTCGTCTACACCCCGCATGCCACCAAGGGGAAGCTCTTCGAGGTCTCGGGCCACCTGGACTGGTACGCCGACGGTATGTACCCGCCCATGCAGCTCGACGAGGGCGTGGACTACTACCTCAAGCCCATGAACTGCCCGATGCACAACCTGATCTTCGACGCGCGCGGCCGCTCGTACCGTGAACTGCCGCTGCGACTCTTCGAGTTCGGGACCGTGTACCGGTACGAGAAGTCGGGCGTCGTGCACGGCCTGACCCGTGCCCGCGGCTTCACCCAGGACGACGCGCACATCTACTGCACCAAGGAGCAGATGGCGGACGAGCTGGAAAAGACGCTCACCTTCGTCCTGAACCTGCTCCGCGACTACGGCCTGACCGACTTCTACCTGGAGCTGTCCACCAAGGACCCGGAGAAGTTCGTCGGCTCCGACGAGGCCTGGGAGGAGGCCACCGAGACCCTCCGCCAGGTCGCCGAGCGGCAGGGCCTCCCGCTCGTCCCCGACCCGGGCGGCGCCGCCTTCTACGGTCCGAAGATCTCCGTCCAGGCCAAGGACGCCATCGGCCGTACCTGGCAGATGTCGACGGTCCAGCTCGACTTCAACCTGCCCGAGCGCTTCAACCTGGAGTACACGGGCCCGGACGGCTCGAAGCAGCGCCCGGTCATGATCCACCGAGCCCTCTTCGGCTCCATCGAGCGCTTCTTCGCCGTGCTCCTGGAGCACTACGCGGGCGCGTTCCCGGCGTGGCTGGCGCCCGTCCAGGCGGTCGGCATCCCGATCGGCGACGCGCACGTCGAGTACCTGGAGAAGTTCGCCACCGAAGCCAAGCGCAAGGGGCTGCGGGTCGAGGTCGACTCCTCCTCCGACCGCATGCAGAAGAAGATCCGCAACGCCCAGAAGGCCAAGGTGCCCTTCATGGTCATCGCGGGCGACGAGGACATGGCCAACGGTGCCGTCTCCTTCCGTTACCGCGACGGCTCGCAGGAGAACGGCATCCCGGTCGACGAGGCGATCGCCAAGATCGCGAAGGTCGTGGAGGACCGCGTACAGGTTTGAGCCGTCGCCCGACCGGAGGCCCTCGGGAGTTCAGTCCCCCGAGGGCCTCCGCCCGTCCTCCCGCGCGAACGCCTGCACCAGCCACGACGAGAACGCCCCCGCCACCGTCCCCAGCAACCCCAGCCCGCACAGCATCAGCCCCACCGCGATGACCCGCCCCAGCGGCGTCACGGGCGCGACATCCCCGTACCCCACCGTCGCGAGCGTGGCGCAGGTCCACCACACCGAGTCCCCGAAGGTACGGATCGTCGCACCCGGCGCCGCGTGCTCCTGCTGATAGACGGCCAGGGCCCCCGCGAACCCCAACAAGAACACGGACAGCCCCGAATACACGGCCACGCGCGCGTGCAGGGCGAGACGGGGCCGGTAGTGGCGCCGCCGTTGCACGGACTCATAGTTCCGCACGACCCGAAGGGGCCGGAGCAGCGGCAGCAGAAGCACCAGAGTGTCCAGCCAGTGCGCCCACACGAACCGCAGCCGCAGTCCGCTGGAGCGCCAGCGCGTCACGTACTCGACGACGAAGACGGCCCAGGCCGCCAGCGTCACCACCAGGCATACACGCCGCCACACCTCAGGCAGACCGTCGGCCAGCACCCGTACCGCATAAGACGTGAGAAAGAGCACGGACGTCACGGCAAGGATCCGCCCGGTCAGCCGCTCCCGGCGGAGCGCGCGAGAGTCGTCGTCCATCGGCTCAGCTTGGCCCCGGACGCCTCCGGAAGAACCCCGGCGACACGCCGCGAACGGGCGAAGCCATATGCTGCACTGCATGACGAGTGAGCCGGAGCAGCAGATCGGAGTCGGAACACGGGATGCGTTCCAGCGCCTGTGGACCCCCCACCGGATGGCCTACATCCAGGGCGAGAACAAGCCGAGCGGCCCGGGGGCCGACGACGGCTGCCCGTTCTGCTCGATCCCGGCCAAGTCCGACGAGGACGGCCTGATCATCAAGCGTGGCGAGCAGGTGTACGCGGTGCTCAATCTGTACCCGTACAACGGCGGCCACCTCATGGTCGTGCCCTACCGCCACGTCGCCGACTACACGGACCTCACCGACCCTGAGACCACCGAGCTGGCCACCCTCACCAAGCAGGCCATGACCGCCCTCCGCACCGCCTCCGGCGCCCACGGCTTCAACATCGGCATGAACCAGGGCAGCGTCGCCGGCGCCGGCATCGCCTCCCACCTCCACCAGCACGTCGTGCCCCGCTGGGGCGGCGACACCAACTTCATGCCCGTCGTCGGCCACACCAGGGTCCTCCCCCAGCTCCTGGCCGACACCCGCAAAATGCTCGCAGAGGCCTGGCCGACAACCTGAGCTGAAGCGGCCCTCCAGGTGCTGGGGCGGAGGCCGGGTCCGCTCACCGGCGCATGCCGGGTGCCGCCGCGCCCACCCGTGCCGCCCCAGCGGCACGACTGCCCGCAGCTACGACGGCGCGGTACCGTCGGCGGCCAGGCGGCGGGTGTGCCTGCGGCCGCGCGTGCCGGTCGGTCGCGTACGGCGGGAAGGGGGTGGGTCGGGGAGTGTCCGCCCGCAGCGGATGTCGCGACAACAAAGGTTGGCCGTGCGCCCCCTCCACAGCTGTCGCGTCAGACCGAGGACGGAGACCCCCGGCGCGCCCCCGACCCACAACGCACCGGACGCGCCGACCCCCGGACGGCAGCCACCCGCGCCGCCCACTCACAACCAACCGCAGGAGCACCGACCACCGACAACCAACCGCACGCAACCCCACGCCACAACGCACCCCCCCCGCTCAACCGCCGGAGGCACTACGCGTCGTAGACGTCCGCCTTCCGAGGCGAAACATCCTGCACAGCCGTGCTGAGGAACGACGAGCGTGTACCGAACTTCTCGGTGTTCACTCCGTTCTCCTCCAGCACCTTGATCGCGGCCGCATGCACCACCCGCAGCACAGGCGTAGCGGCCCGCAGCGCGTCGTCGGCCATGAACCGGTGCCGCCACGGCTGATCGGCCCAGGCATGGCGCAGCCCGAACGGCTCGGGCAGTGCCATCGACCCGCCGAGCCAGTTCAGCAGTGGCGGATACCAGGTCAGCGGCGCCCGCGCGGCCAGCCGCACCACCTCGTCCGTGTCGACCAGTGGGAGCTTCACCTTCCGGGTCTCCCAGAACCTGATCGACTTCTGGACCTCTTTCTCCTTGGCCGCCGGCTTGGTGGTGAACAGCGAGTGCACCGGACCCAGCGCATGCCCGGTGACCTCGATGCGCAACGTCTGGTGCAGCACGGTCACGTTGATCAGCATGGTGATGATCAACTGCCCGTCCCAGAGCGTCCACTGCACACCCAGGTAGTGCCGGTCCCCGCTCCCGAAGTGCTGCTTGTTGCAGACGTCCTGTATCGCATGGGACTTGATCTGGTATGCCTCGACGTCGGTACCCTCCGGCCGCGCCACGGCACCGGCGTTCTCACCGATCGGTTTCACGACCCAGTGCGTGAGCGAAGGAGTCGGAAAACCACCCGTGTTGAGCGGCCCCCGCTCCAGCATCCGCAACTGGTCGTGCACCGACCGGATGACGTCCCAACTCCTGAACGGATGGATCTCCTTGTCGGGATCGGCCGGCACCAGGTCCTCGGCCAGCTGCCAGCTGCCCCACCGGGTGCCCATGCCGAGTATGCCCTTGGGCCCCGCGTAGAAGACCACGTTGGACCGCTGCTCCGCGCTGAGCCGGGCAAGCTCCTTGCGCAGCTGCTCGGCCTTGCTCTCGCCGGGACTGCCGGGCACCGCCTCGGGGATCTTGGCACCGACACCGCCACCCGACAGTAGGCTGTCCCAGCGATCCCGCAGATCCTTGGCCGTACGCTCGCAGATCTGCTTGGCCCAGAACCAGCCGACCACGGGCAGGATGATGCACGCACGCGCGTACCAGGCCCAGAACCCGGTGAACGGCATCCGCAGCAGGAAGATCACGGCAAGGGCGCCCACGGCGACCAGCAGCGTGGTGGCGAGGGCACCCGCGCGCTTGTCCTCGCGCTTGCCGATCGTCGTCCGGATCTGGAAGACCAGCAGCCACAGCAGCAGCCCTGGCAGGAAGAGCACCCCGCACAGCACCATCACCGCCGAGAGCCAGTTGTCCCGCTCCCTGCGGATGTTGGTCGCCGCCAGGCAGTGCTCCACGATGACCTGCGGCTCGGTGCCGAAGGACTGGATGAGCGGCTTGCGGCCGGCCCCCAGCATCCGGTCCCGCACCGCCAGCGAGAAGGCCTCACCGAGGTTGGGCCGGAAGATCGTCGCCCACTTGCGGCCCTTACTGACCGTGGATTTGTGCCACTCGTTGTTGGCCTTGAGGATCTCCTCGACCTCGTTGTCCCGATAGGCCGCGGACGCCAGGGCGAAGGTCGCCGCCGTCTGTCCGGCCGAGCCCGTGAGCGGGACTTGTGCCCCGGGTGTGAAATCGAATCCTTCGTCCGCCACCGCCGCCGCCCCCATCGCCACAGTTCCGCTGCTGCGGCCCTTCCCGACTTCCGTACTCCGCACACCTGTTGATCAGTTGATCGCCCTGATCACTACACGATCAAACAGAGATCAGGCCACAACCGCGATCAAGTGATCAGCGTATCCGCACCCACCGACATCCGTCGGCGGACAACTCAAGACCCTCACAACCGTCCTCAACCGTCGGCGGACGGCCAAAGCCGTCCGCCGACGGTTGTGGGGAGCCGAACGATCAGTCCGAACCGCCAGTCCGAACCATCAGTTCTCCTTCGCCTGTTCACGGACTTTCTCGGCGACCTGCGGCGGCATCGGCTCATGACGCGCGTACCGCCGGCTGAAGCGCGCGGTGCCGTGGGAGAGCGAGCGCAGATCGACGGCGTACCGCCCGATCTCGATCTCCGGGACCTCGGCCCGGACGAGCGTGCGCCCCCCGTTCGCCTGCTCCGTGCCGACGACCCGGCCGCGCCGCCCGGACAGGTCGCTCATCACGGTGCCCACGTAGTCGTCACCGACCAGCACCGCCACCTCGGCCACCGGTTCGAGCAGATGGATCTTCGCGTCGGCCGCGGCCTCGCGCAGCGCGAGTGCTCCCGCCGTCTGGAACGCGGCATCCGACGAGTCCACGGAGTGCGCCTTGCCGTCGAGGAGCGTCACCCGGACGTCGATGAGCGGGTACCCGGCCGCAACTCCCTTCCCCGCCTGGGCCCTTACGCCCTTCTCGACCGACGGGATGAACTGCCGGGGCACGGCACCGCCGACGACCTTGTCCACGAACTCGATGCCCGAACCGCCGGGCAGCGGTTCCACCTCGATCTCGCAGATCGCGTACTGCCCGTGCCCGCCGGACTGCTTGACGTGCCGGCCGCGCCCCGCGGACTTGTCGGCGAACGTCTCCCGTAGGGAGACCTTGTGCGGGATCACGTCGACCTGGACGCCGTACCGGTTGCGCAGCCGCTCCAGGGCGACGTCCGCGTGGGCCTCGCCCAGGCACCAGAGCACCACTTGGTGGGTGTCCTGGTTCTGCTCCAGCCGCATGGTCGGGTCCTCGGCGACGAGCCGGCCCAGCCCCTGGGAGAGCTTGTCCTCGTCCGCCTTGCTGTGCGCCTGGATGGCGAGCGGCAGCAGCGGGTCGGGCATCTCCCACGGCTCCATGAGCAGCGGGTCGTCCTTGGCCGAAAGGGTGTCCCCGGTCTCCGCGCGGTTCAGCTTCGCCACACACGCCAGATCACCCGCGATGCAGTGCGTGAGGGTCCGCTGCTGCTTCCCGAACGGCGTCGTCAGGGCGCCGATCCGCTCGTCCACGTCATGGTCCTCGTGCCCGCGGTCCGCGAGACCGTGCCCGGAAACGTGCACCGTCTCGTCGGCGCGCAGGGTGCCCGAGAAGACCCGTACGAGCGAGATGCGGCCCACATAGGGGTCACTGGCCGTCTTCACGACCTCCGCGACCAGCGGCCCGCCCGGGTCGCAGGCCTTGATCTCGCGCGGTTTGCCGTCCGGCGTGGTCACCGTGGGCGCCACGGGCTCCAGCGGGGTCGGGAAGCCACCGGTGACCAGTTCGAGGAGCTCGACCGTGCCGAGACCCTGCCGGGAACCCTCGGCCGCGGGGGCGGCGGCCAGCACGGGGAAGAAGATCCCGCGCGCGACGGCCCGCTCCAGGTCCTCCACGAGGGTCTTGACGTCGATCTCCTCGCCGCCGAGATAGCGGTCCATGAGGGTCTCGTCCTCGCTCTCGGCGATGATCCCCTCGATCAGCCGGTTGCGGGCCTCCTCGATGAGCGGCAGCTGGTCGGCCCCCGGCTCGGACTCCTTGCGCTCCCCGGAGGAGTAGTCGAACAGCCGCTGCGGGAGCAGCCCGGTCAGCCCGGTCACGGGCGCGTGCCCGTCCGGCCCCTGCGGGCCGTGCAGCGGCAGGTACAGCGGCAGTACGGCGTCTGGGTCGTCCGCGCCGAAGGCCTCCGCGCAGATCCGGGTCATCTCGTCGAAGTCGGCCCGGGCGGCCTCCAGATGCGTGATGACGATGGCCCGCGGCATGCCGACCGCCGCACACTCCTCCCACACCATCCGCGTCGAGCCGTCCACCCCGTCCGAGGCCGAGACGACGAACAGGGCCGCGTCCGCCGCCCGCAGACCGGCCCTGAGTTCCCCGACGAAGTCGGCGTATCCGGGAGTGTCCAGAAGGTTGATCTTGTACCCGTCCCATTCGACGGGTACCAGGGAGAGCTGCACCGAGCGCTGCTGCCGGTGCTCGATCTCGTCGTAGTCGGAGACGGTGCCGCCGTCCTCCACACGGCCCGCCCGGTTCACCGCTCCCGCCGTCAGCGCGAGAGCCTCCACCAGAGTCGTCTTGCCCGATCCGGAGTGGCCGACCAGCACCACATTCCGTACGGACGCGGGATGGTCGGCCGCCGTAGCCCTGCCGGCGGCTCCGGGGTGTGCGTTCGCCTTGTCGCCCATGATCCTGCCTCCCGTGCACGGTGAGGTCACTGTGGGCGCGGACATGCGGATCCGCGTGCGATGGCGGCTCCGATGACGCCCGCGGTGTCTTCGAGCTTTCCACTCCCGTCACGGTGCGTCCATACGACGGACGCGATCGTGCCCGTAGGTCACCGGTGGCCGGGGACGGGCGGACCGTCCGCGCCGGACTGGGTGGCCCCGTGTGCGGGTGCCCGACCGTCGTACACGCACGCGCGTGGCTACGATGGGCCAGCCGGTGGCCAGCAGGGGCCGCCCGGCGAAACCGACCCTCGGGAAGGCCATGCTGAACAAGTACGCGCGTGCATTCTTCACGCGTGTCCTCACACCGTTCGCCGCGTTTCTCATCCGTCGCGGGGTCAGCCCCGACACGGTCACTCTCCTCGGCACCGCCGGGGTGGTCGCGGGCGCGCTGGTCTTCTACCCCCGGGGCGAGTTCTTCTGGGGCACGATCGTCATCACGTTGTTCGTCTTCTCGGACCTCGTCGACGGCAACATGGCCCGCCAGCTCGGCCGCTCCAGCCGCTGGGGCGCCTTCCTCGACTCCACGCTCGACCGGGTGGCCGACGGCGCGGTCTTCGGCGGATTCGCCCTCTGGTACGCGGGCGGCGGGGACAACAACATCCTGTGCGCCGTCTCGATCTTCTGTCTGGCGAGCGGCCAGGTCGTGTCGTACACCAAGGCCCGCGGCGAGTCGATCGGCCTGCCGGTCGCCGTCAACGGCCTGGTGGAGCGTGCCGAGCGCCTGGTGATCTCGCTGGTCGCGGCCGGACTCGCGGGCTTCGAGACCTTCGGCGTGCCCGGCATCCACGTGCTGCTGCCGATCGCCCTGTGGATCGTCGCCGTCGGCAGTCTCGTCACACTGGTCCAGCGTGTCGTCACGGTACGCAGGGAGGCCGCGGAGGCGGACGCGGCAGCCGAAGCGGACGGTCAGGAGAACGCCTCGCAGCAGAGCAGTGAGGCCGCTCCGTGAGCAGGGTGCGGGAGCGGCTGGCGGACACGCTGTACGGCGTCGGCTGGAGCACCGTCAAGAAGCTCCCGGAGCCCGTCGCCGTGCGCCTCGGCCGGTCCATCGCCGACATCGCCTGGAAGCGGCGCGGCAAGAGCGTACGGCGGCTGGAGAGCAACTACGCGCGCGTGGTGCCCGACGCGACCCCGGAGCGGCTCGCCGCGCTCTCCCGCGCGGGCATGCGCTCGTACCTGCGCTACTGGATGGAGTCCTTCCGCCTCCCCGCGTGGAGCGAGGAGCGCGTCAGGACCGGCTTCGACCCCAAGGACGTCCACCACCTGACCGACGGCCTCGCCTCCGGCAAGGGCGTCATCATCGCGCTGCCGCACCTGGGCAACTGGGACCTCGCGGGCGCCTGGGTCACCACCAAGCTGAAGACACCGTTCACGACGGTCGCCGAGCGCCTGAAGCCCGAGACGCTGTACGACCGCTTCGTCGCCTACCGCGAGGGCCTCGGCATGGAGGTCCTGCCGCACACCGGGGGCAGCGCCTTCGGGACCCTGGCGCGGCGCCTGAGGGACGGCGGCCTTGTGTGCCTGGTGGCCGACCGCGACCTGTCCGCGTCGGGGGTCGAGGTGGAGTTCTTCGGCGACACGGCCCGTATGCCCGCCGGACCGGCCCTCCTCGCCCAGCAGACGGGCGCGCTGCTGCTGCCGGTGACACTCTGGTACGACGACTCGCCCGTGATGCAGGGGCGCGTGCATCCGCCGATCGAGGTACCCGAGTCAGGTACGCGCGCGGAGCAGACGTCTGTCATGACGCAGGCGCTGGCCGACGCCTTCGCCACGGGGATCGCCGACCATCCGGAGGACTGGCACATGCTGCAGCGACTGTGGCTCGCCGACCTGGACCCCGCACGGGCTCCTGACGGGGATCCAGATGGGAATCCTGACGGGGAGACACCGTGAGGATCGGCATCGTCTGCCCGTACTCCTGGGACGTGCCGGGCGGCGTCCAGTTCCACGTCCGTGACCTGGCCGACCACCTCATCGGCCTCGGGCACGAGGTGTCCGTCCTCGCGCCCGCCGACGACGACACACCCCTTCCGCCGTACGTCGTCTCGGCCGGCCGCGCGGTCCCGGTGCCGTACAACGGCTCGGTCGCCCGCCTGAACTTCGGGTTCCTGTCGGCGGCCCGGGTGCGCCGGTGGCTGCACGACGGCACATTCGACGTGATCCACATCCACGAGCCGACCTCGCCGTCGCTGGGCCTGCTGACCTGCTGGGCCGCACAGGGCCCGATCGTCGCCACGTTCCACACGTCCAATCCACGCTCCCGGGCGATGGTCGCCGCGTACGCGATCCTCCAGGCGGCCCTGGAGAAGATCAGCGCGCGGATCGCCGTGAGCGAGTACGCCCGCCGCACCCTCGTGGAACACCTGGGCGGCGACGCGGTCGTCATCCCGAACGGCGTCGACGTCGACTACTTCGTCGGGGCCAAGCCCAACCCCGACTGGCAGGGGGACACGATCGGCTTCATCGGCCGGATCGACGAGCCCCGCAAGGGCCTGCCGGTCCTGATGCGGGCCCTGCCGAAGATCCTCGCCGCACGTCCGGCGACCAGGCTCCTGGTCGCCGGACGCGGCGACGAGAAGGAGGCGGTGGAGTCCCTGCCCGAGGAGATGCGCCCGCGTGTCGAGTTCCTCGGCATGGTCAGCGACGAGGACAAGGCACGGCTGCTGCGCAGCGTCGACCTGTACGTCGCCCCCAACACCGGTGGCGAGAGCTTCGGGATCATCCTGGTCGAGGCGATGTCGGCGGGCGCGCCCGTGCTCGCCTCCGACCTGGACGCCTTCGCGCAGGTACTGGACCAGGGCGCGGCGGGCGAGCTCTTCGCCAACGAGGACGCCGACGCGCTGGCCGCCGCGGCCGTACGGCTCCTCGGCGACCCGGCACGACGGGAGGAACTGCGCGAGCGGGGGAGCGCGCACGTACGGCGCTTCGACTGGTCGACCGTCGGGGCGGACATCCTGTCCGTGTACGAGACGGTCACGGACGGCGCCGCCGCCGTGGCCGCCGACGAGCGGACGGGGCTGCGGGCACGGTTGGGACTGGCACGGGACTGAATGACCACTGACCACTCGCCGCGAGAGCGGCACACGGACATATCGGCTGCCCATGGGGGTTCGTGTTGCGCCCCCGCGCGCGAGGGAGACGGTTCGCTCTTCCAACTCACCGCCCCCGGGCCGCGCGGCGACACGCGTTCCGCGCACGACACGGGGGCGGTGCTCCTGCCGGGCGGGGAGTTCCGGATGGGGGACGCCTTCGACGAGGGCTATCCCGAGGACGCCGAGGGGCCCGTCCGGACCGTCACCGTCGAGCCGTTCCGTATCGGCACGACCGCCGTCACCAACGCCCGGTTCGCCGAGTTCGTGCGCGAGAGCGGGTACCGCACCGAGGCGGAACGGTACGGCAGTTCGTTCGTGTTCCATCTGCTGCTGCACCCACGCGCGCGGGGCGCCGTCCTCGGTGCCGTCGCCGGGGCGCCCTGGTGGCTGGCTGTCGAAGGGGCGTACTGGAACGCGCCCGAGGGTCCCGGTTCGGACGTGGAGGGACGCGAGAACCACCCGGTGGTGCACATCTCGTACCACGACGCGCTCGCGTACTGCGCCTGGGCGGGCGCTCGGCTGCCCACCGAGGCGGAGTGGGAGTACGCGGCCCGAGGGGGCCTGGAGAGCCGCCGCTACCCCTGGGGCGACGATTTCGCGCAGGACCGCATGAACACCTGGCAGGGTGACTTCCCACGGCTCAGCACCCGCCCGGACGGAGCCACGGGCACCGTGCCCGTGGCCGCGTACGAGCCCAACGGCTTCGGCCTGTACAACACCTCGGGCAACGTCTGGGAGTGGTGTGCCGATTCGTTCGCCCCCGGCGACGAACAGCGGGTCATCCGAGGTGGCTCGTATCTGTGCCACGTCTCGTACTGCAACCGGTACCGGGTCGCGGCCCGTTCCAGGAACACGCCGGACTCCTCGACGGGGCACGGCGGGTTCCGGTGCGCGTGGGACGTCACGGGCCAGTGACCCTCTTCCCGGCGGAGCCGAAGGTACCCGGAGCGCGGTAGCCGGGTGCGGGGTGCCACGCGGGTAGCCTTGCCGCCCGTGAGCGCAACCCTCATCTGGATCCTGGTCGGCCTCGTCGTGATCGGCCTCTACCTGAGCTGGACAGCCGGGCGGCTCGACCGGCTGCACGCGCGCATCGACGCCGCCCGTGCGGCCCTCGACGCGCAGTTGCTCCGCCGGGCCTCCGTCGCCCAGGAGCTGGCCACCTCCGGAGTCCTCGACCCGGCCGCCTCGATCGTCCTCTACGAGGCGGCTCACGCGGCCCGGCAGGCCGAGGAGGAGCAGCGTGAGGTCGCCGAGAGCGATCTGAGCCAGGCGCTGCGGGTCGTGTTCGCCGAGGCGCAGCAGGTCGAGGTGGTGCGGGAGGTGCCGGGGGGTGAGGAGGCCACGAAGGAGCTGGCGCAGGCCGTGCGGCGGGTGCCCATGGCCCGGCGCTTCCACAACGACTCCGTACGCGCCGCCCGCGCCCTGCGCCGCCACCGCAAGGTCCGCTGGTTCCACCTCGCCGGCCACGCGCCGTTCCCCATGGCCTTCGAGATGGACGACGAGCCACCGCCGGCACTGGTGGACCGGGCCGGGACGTAAGGGGGCCCGGGGCTGCGCCCAGCAAGGGGCGCGGGGCTCTGACATCATGCGGCTCCGCCGCGTGGGCGCGACCAGCCACACACAACCCGCACCCACCCCACAACCCACACCACCCACCCCCGCCCAACACCCACCCACATACAGCTCACCCGCCCGAACCCCCGGCCCTCAGCGAGGATCCGGGGCCGCAGCCCCCACGCGGGGTCGAAGGGGCGGCGGCCCCTGGAGGATGGGACGGGTAGGGGCGGCAGGGGCGAAGACAACCACCTCGGCCCTGACAGGGCGCGGCTTCGGCCCGGAGCAGTCCCGCACCCTCCTCCGCACCAAAACGAGCCACTGCCTCCCCATTGGCCCTTGCAGTGGCCTGGTTCCCTCACGTTTCCTCAAGGCTTGCAGAAACCCTCTTCCCCGAGTGAGGTCGAACCCGTGTCCAGCACGCTCTCCAACTCCGCCCAGACCCCCGAGACCGGCACCGCGCGCGTGAAGCGCGGCATGGCCGAGCAGCTCAAGGGCGGTGTGATCATGGACGTCGTCACCCCGGAGCAGGCGAAGATCGCCGAGGACGCGGGCGCCGTGGCGGTCATGGCCCTGGAACGGGTCCCGGCGGACATCCGCAAGGACGGCGGCGTGGCCCGCATGTCCGACCCGGACATGATCGAGGGCATCATCGGCGCGGTCTCCATCCCCGTGATGGCCAAGTCCCGCATCGGCCACTTCGTCGAGGCCCAGGTCCTGCAGTCCCTCGGCGTCGACTACATCGACGAGTCCGAGGTCCTCACCCCGGCCGACGAGGTCAACCACTCCGACAAGTGGGCCTTCACCACCCCCTTCGTCTGCGGCGCCACCAACCTCGGCGAGGCCCTGCGCCGAATCGCCGAGGGCGCGGCCATGATCCGCTCCAAGGGCGAGGCCGGCACCGGCAACGTCGTCGAGGCGGTCCGCCACCTGCGCCAGATCAAGAACGAGATCGCCAGGCTGCGCGGCTACGACAACAACGAGCTGTACGCCGCCGCCAAGGACCTGCGCGCCCCGTACGAGCTCGTCAAGGAGGTCGCCGAGCTCGGCAAGCTCCCGGTCGTGCTGTTCTCCGCCGGCGGCGTCGCCACCCCGGCCGACGCCGCCCTGATGCGCCAGCTCGGCGCCGAGGGCGTCTTCGTCGGCTCCGGCATCTTCAAGTCCGGCGACCCGGCCAAGCGCGCCGCCGCCATCGTGAAGGCGACCACCTTCTACGACGACCCGAAGATCATCGCGGACGCGTCCCGCAACCTCGGCGAGGCCATGGTCGGCATCAACTGCGACACCCTCCCGGAGACCGAGCGCTACGCCAACCGCGGCTGGTAATCACTCATGAACACTCCTGTCATAGGCGTCCTGGCCCTCCAGGGCGACGTACGGGAGCACCTCATCGCCCTGGCCGCGGCCGACGCCGTGGCCAGGTCCGTGCGGCGCCCCGAAGAACTCGCCGAGGTGGACGGCCTCGTCATCCCCGGCGGCGAGTCCACGACCATCTCCAAGCTGGCCGTCCTCTTCGGCGTGATGGACCCGCTCCGCGCGCGCGTGCGGGACGGCATGCCCGTCTACGGCACCTGCGCCGGCATGATCATGCTCGCCGACAAGATCCTCGACCCGCGCTCGGGCCAGGAGACCATCGGCGGCATCGACATGATCGTGCGCCGCAACGCCTTCGGACGGCAGAACGAATCCTTCGAAGCGGCGGTCGACGTCAGGGGAATCGAGGGCGATCCTGTAGAGGGCGTCTTCATCCGCGCCCCCTGGGTCGAATCCGTGGGCGCGGAGACCGAGGTGCTCGCCGAGCACGAGGGCCACATCGTCGCCGTACGCCAGGGCAACGCGCTCGCCACGTCGTTCCACCCGGAGCTGACCGGCGACCACCGGTTGCACGCCCTGTTCGTCGAGATGGTGAGCGCGAACCGGACAGTGGAGTCCTTGTAGGATCTCTGGCGTTCGTACAGAGACGGGTTACGCGAAGGAGACAGGCAGATGTCCGGCCACTCTAAATGGGCCACGACGAAGCACAAGAAGGCCGTGATCGACGCCAAGCGCGGCAAGCTCTTCGCGAAGCTGATCAAGAACATCGAGGTCGCGGCGCGCATGGGCGGCGTGGACCTGGACGGCAATCCGACGCTGTATGACGCCGTGCAGAAGGCGAAGAAGTCGTCGGTTCCGAACAAGAACATCGACTCCGCGATCAAGCGTGGTGGCGGTCTCGAAGCCGGTGGCGCCGACTACGAGACGATCATGTACGAGGGCTACGGCCCCAACGGCGTCGCGGTCCTCATCGAGTGCCTCACGGACAACCGCAACCGCGCCGCCTCCGACGTGCGCGTCGCCATGACCCGCAACGGCGGCTCCATGGCCGACCCGGGCTCCGTCTCGTACCTCTTCAACCGCAAGGGCGTTGTCATCGTCCCCAAGGGCGAGCTGACCGAGGACGACGTCCTGGGCGCCGTGCTCGACGCGGGCGCCGAGGAGGTCAACGACCTTGGCGAGTCCTTCGAGGTGCTCAGCGAGGCCACCGACCTGGTCGCGGTCCGCACCGCCCTCCAGGACGCCGGCATCGACTACGACTCCGCCGATGCCAACTTCGTCCCGACCATGCAGGTCGAGCTGGACGAGGAGGGCGCCAAGAAGATCTTCAAGCTCATCGACGCCCTGGAAGACAGCGACGACGTGCAGAATGTCTTCGCCAACTTCGACGTGAGCGACGAGATCATGGAGAAGGCCGACGCGTAGACGCTGCCGCGTATGCCGCAGGTTTCGGCGGGCCGGTGGGACACGTTCCACCGGCCCGCCGCTGTTGTCGGTGGCAGCGGATAGCCTGGCGATAGTCAAAGATCACCGTCCATGGACCGCAACCGACAATTGAGCAACCCCGGCGGTGCTCAGCCAGGTCCGCGAGAGCGGCGGCGGTTCAGCCGCAAAGAGGGGAGGGGCGGGGTGCGCGTACTCGGTGTGGACCCGGGACTGACCCGGTGCGGTGTCGGCGTCGTCGACGGCGTTCCCGGGCGGCCGCTCACGATGCTCGGCGTCGGCGTCGTCCGTACGCCCGTGGACGCCGAGTTGGGGCGGCGCCTCGTCGCCATCGAGCAGGGCATCGAACAGTGGCTGGACGAGCACAAGCCCGAATTCGTCGCCGTGGAGCGGGTGTTCAGCCAGCACAACGTCCGTACGGTGATGGGCACGGCCCAGGCCAGCGCCATCGCCACGCTCTGCGCCGCCCGCCGCGGCATCCCCGTCGCGTTGCACACCCCCAGCGAGGTCAAGGCCTCCGTCACCGGCAACGGCCGCGCGGACAAGGCCCAGGTCGGTGCGATGGTCACCCGCCTGCTGCGGCTCGACGCGCCCCCCAAGCCCGCCGACGCGGCCGACGCCCTTGCGCTCGCCATCTGCCACATCTGGCGCGCCCCCGCCCAGAACCGACTCCAGCAGGCCGTCGCCCTGCACGCATCGAAAGGCCGTACGGCATGATCGCCTTCGTCAGCGGCCCGGTCGCCGCCCTCGCCCCCGACTCCGCGGTGGTCGAAGTGGGCGGGATCGGCATCGCGGTCCAGTGCACGCCCAACACGCTGTCCGGACTGCGCATGGGCCAGCAGGCCAAGCTCGCCACCTCCCTGGTCGTACGGGAGGACTCACTGACCCTGTACGGCTTCGTGGACGACGACGAGCGCCAGGTCTTCGAGCTGCTGCAGACCGCGAGCGGAGTGGGCCCGCGGCTCGCCCAGGCGATGCTCGCCGTGCACAGCCCGGACGCGCTGCGCCGCGCGGTGGCGACCGGCGACGAGAAGGCACTCACCGCCGTCCCCGGCATCGGCAAGAAGGGCGCCCAGAAGCTCCTTCTGGAGCTCAAGGACCGCCTCGGCGAGCCGATCGGCGCCCCCGCGGTCGGCAGGCCGGTCACCAGCGGCTGGCACGACCAGCTGCACGCCGCGCTCATCGGCCTCGGGTACGCCTCCCGGGAGGCCGACGAGGCGGTCGCCGCCGTGACCCCGCAGGCCGAGGCCTCCGAGGGCGCGCCCCAGGTGGGCGTGCTCCTCAAGGCCGCCCTGCAGACCCTCAACAGAGCGCGCTGACCGAAGGGACTCACAGATGGGCCGGAAACAGCCCCTCCAAGGGCCCCGGGCACGACCCATCCGACCGCGACCCGCGAGACACAGCCCATGCTGTGCTATCCGGGGGACGCAGCGCCTGACAGCGGCATCCGGCCGCGGGCCGGACCCCCGGCCGACCGATGCACCCGGCACGCCCTGCTAGGAGAACTTCAGTGAACTGGGACGACACGACCGACGGCGGAGCCGCCGAGCGGCTCGGCGGCTCCGCCGCGGAGCGGCTGGTGGATTCTGTCGCCGACGGTGAGGACCAGGCCGTCGAGGCGGCCCTGCGCCCCAAGGACCTGGACGAGTTCATCGGACAAGAGAAGGTCCGCGAGCAGCTCGACCTCGTCCTGCGGGCGGCACGCGCGCGTGGAGCCACCGCCGACCATGTGCTGCTCTCCGGCGCCCCGGGCCTCGGCAAGACCACCCTCTCCATGATCATCGCGGCCGAGATGGGCGCCCCCATCCGCATCACCAGCGGCCCCGCCATCCAGCACGCCGGTGACCTCGCGGCGATCCTGTCCTCCCTCCAGGAGGGCGAGGTCCTCTTCCTCGACGAGATCCACCGCATGTCACGGCCCGCCGAGGAGATGCTCTACATGGCGATGGAGGACTTCCGCGTCGACGTCATCGTCGGCAAGGGCCCGGGCGCCACCGCCATCCCGCTGGAGCTGCCCCCGTTCACCCTGGTCGGCGCCACCACGCGCGCGGGACTGCTGCCGCCGCCGCTGCGCGACCGTTTCGGCTTCACCGCGCACATGGAGTTCTACGAGCCCCCCGAGCTGGAGCGCGTCATCCACCGCTCGGCGCACCTCCTCGACGTCACGATCGACTCCGACGGCGCCGCCGAGATCGCCGGCCGCTCCCGGGGCACGCCCCGTATCGCCAACCGTCTGCTGCGCCGCGTACGGGACTACGCGCAGGTCAAGGCCGACGGGGTGATCAACCGGGACATCGCCGGGGCCGCCCTCGCCGTCTACGAGGTCGACGCCCGTGGTCTCGACCGCCTGGACCGTGCCGTACTTCAGGCCCTGCTCAAGCTCTTCGGCGGCGGCCCGGTGGGCCTGTCCACACTCGCCGTCGCGGTGGGGGAGGAGCGCGAGACCGTCGAGGAGGTCGCCGAGCCCTTCCTCGTCCGCGAGGGCCTGCTCGCCCGTACCCCGCGCGGCCGCGTCGCCACCCCCGCCGCCTGGGCGCATCTCGGCCTCACCCCGCCCCGAGGGGCAGCCGGGGGAAACGGACAACAGGACCTGTTCGGGGCGTGACGGCGCGGGGTATTGGCCGGGTCAGGAACCCGGGTGCGATGCTGAGCGTTGTTCCATGCGCGCGGACTCGCTTAGACTCCGCCGATGCCGCCTTTGTCGGCGGCACCTCATACCCCCATCCATCAGGCCGCTCACCATCGCGGTCGTGTGAAGGAAGTTCCGACCCGTGAGTCTCGTGACCCTCCTCCCGTTCATCGTGCTCATCGGGGCCATGTTCCTGATGACCCGGTCGGCCAAGAAGAAGCAGCAGCAGGCTGCGGACATGCGGAACCAGATGCAGCCCGGTTCCGGCGTCCGCACGATCGGGGGCATGTACGCGACGGTCAAGGAGGTCAGCGAGGACACGGTCCTCGTCGACGCCGGGCCGGGCGTGGAACTGCTCTTCGCGAAGAACGCGATCGGCGCCGTCCTCTCCGACGACGAGTACAACCGCATCGTCCACGGCATTGAGCACGACCTGAAGTCCGACGTCGTGCCGGACGACGCTTCCTCCCTCACCGAGACCGACGAGCCCTCCGACGACGCTTCCGCCGCTTCCGACGACAAGCGCCTCGACCTCGGCAAGAAGGACGCGGACGACGACGCGACCGACGAGCCCGCCGAGGCGAAGGACGCCGACGAGGCAGAGCTGAAGAAGACCGACGGCGAGTCCGACGCGAAGTAGTCACGGCCCGGGGAGCGGGGTGCGATCCACTCGCGCCCCGCGACACCCGGGACGTGCCGTTCTCGCTCGGAGTCCCGACACCATGTCATGGCCGTCCGCGCGCCCGACCGGCGCGGGGACGGCCCGAGAGGGAGTTACGAGAAGGTGGCAGCACCGAAGAAGGGTCGAAGCGCGAGCGCCCAGGGCAAGCCCGGGCGCACGCTGGTCTTCATCCTGATCGCCATCGTGGCGCTCACCGGGGGGATGTTCGCCTCTGGACACACCACTCCACGGCTCGGCATCGACCTCGCCGGTGGTACGAGCATCACCCTGACAGCGGTCAGCGAGCCGGGCCAGCCCAACGCGATCAACAAGACCAACATGGACACCGCGGTCTCCATCATGGAGCGCCGTGTCAACGGTCTTGGTGTCCAGGAGGCCGAGGTCCAGACCCAGGGCCGAGAAAACATCATCGTCAACATTCCCAAGGGAACGAACTCCGAGCAGGCCCGGGACCAGGTCGGTACCACCGCCAAGCTTTACTTCCGTCCGCTGCTGCAGAGCGCGGTCTCCGGCGCCGATGAGGCCGCCCCCAGCGCGAGTCCCAGTCCCAGCGGCTCGCCGAGCGCCTCCGAGTCCGCCGACGAGAACGGTGACAAGGACGAGGCTGCCTCCTCGGAGTCACCGGCGCCGTCCACCAGCGCCACCACGCAGGGCCGGGCGGTCACCGACGCACTGAAGGCCGATCCCACGCCGTCCGCGAGCGCCTCCGCCGACGCCGAGGACGAGAGCACCGGCTCCGACGACGAGAGCAGCAAGCTCCAGGAGGAGTTCGCCAAGCTCGACTGCAGTGACGAGACACAGCGGGCTGAAGCGGGCAAGGGCGCCAAGCCCACCGAAGCCACGGTCGCGTGCGGTGAGGACAACGGGCTCTGGACGAAGTTCGTGCTCGGTCCGGTCGCCGTCGACGGCACTGAGATCGACGATGCCGAGGCGGTCTTCGACTCGCTGTCCGCTGCGGGCTGGAAGGTCCAGATGGACTTCAACTCCAGCGGAGGCAAGAAGTTCGCCGACATCACCGGCCAGCTGGCCCAGAACCCCTCGCCGCAGAACCAGTTCGCCATCGTCCTCGACGACCAGGTCGTCTCCCACCCCGAGGTGAACACGACCATCACCGGTGGCAAAGCCGAGATCTCCGGCAACTTCACCCAGGAGGAGGCTCAGAACCTCGCCAACATGCTGTCGTACGGCGCGCTCCCAATCTCCTTCAACGAGTCGAGCGTCACTACGGTGACCGCCGCGCTCGGCGGTGAGCAGCTGCAGGCCGGTCTGATCGCCGGTGCGATCGGCCTCGCCCTGGTCGTGCTCTACCTGCTGGTCTACTACCGCGGCCTGTCGTTCGTCGCCATCGTCTCGCTGCTGATCTCCGGTGTCCTGACCTACGCGATCATGTCGCTGCTCGGTCCGGCCATCGGCTTCGCGCTGAACCTGCCGGCCGTCTGCGGTGCGATCGTCGCGATCGGTATCACGGCGGACTCGTTCATCGTGTACTTCGAACGCGTCCGGGACGAGATCCGGGAAGGCCGCACCTTGCGCCCCGCCGTCGAGCGGGCCTGGCCGCGTGCCCGGCGCACCATCCTGGTCTCCGACTTCGTGTCGTTCCTCGCCGCCGCGGTGCTCTTCGTGGTTTCCGTCGGCAAGGTCCAGGGCTTCGCGTTCACGCTGGGCCTCACCACCCTGCTCGACGTGGTCGTCGTCTTCCTGTTCACCAAGCCGCTGCTGACGATCCTCGCCCGGAAGAAGTTCTTTGCCAACGGCCACCGCTGGTCTGGCTTCGATCCGAAGAGCCTGGGCGTCGAGCCCCCGCTGCGCCGTACCCGCCGTCCCGCCGTCCCCGTCGAACCGAAGGAGGCGTGAGATGTCGAAGCTCGGCAACCTCGGCGCCCGGCTCCACCGCGGCGAGGTCGGCTACGACTTCGTCGGCAACCGCAAGCTCTGGTACGGCGTCTCCATCCTGATCACCATCCTGGCCATCGTGGGCCTCGCGGTCCGCGGCCTGAATATGGGCATCGAGTTCCAGGGTGGTGCGGTCTTCACCACCCCGGAGACCAGAGTGTCGGTCGCCCAGGCCGAGGAGTACGCGGAAGAGGCCTCCGGCCACGACGCGATCGTCCAGAAGCTCGGCAACGGCAGCCTGCGCATCCAGATCGCCGGCACCGACACCGCCAAGTCCGACCAGATCAAGGAAGAGCTCGCCAGGGACCTGAAGGTCGACGCGGAGAAGATCAACGCCGACCTGGTCGGCCCCAGCTGGGGTGAGCAGATCGCCAACAAGGCCTGGCAGGGCCTCGGTATCTTCCTGGTTCTCGTCGTGATCTATCTGGCGATCGCGTTCGAGTGGCGCATGGCGCTCGCCGCGTTCGTCGCCCTGATCCACGACATCACCATTACGGTCGGCATCTACGCCCTCGTCGGCTTCGAGGTGACGCCGGGTACGGTGATCGGTCTGCTGACGATCCTCGGTTACTCGCTCTACGACACGGTCGTCGTCTTCGACAGCCTCAAGGAGCAGACGAAGGACCTCACCAAGCAGACCCGCTGGACGTACAGCGAGATCGCCAACCGCTCGATCAACAGCACCCTGGTGCGCTCCATCAACACCACAGTAGTTGCACTGCTGCCGGTCGCCGGCCTGCTGTTCATCGGCGGCGGTGTCCTCGGCGCGGGCATGCTCAACGACATCTCGCTGTCGCTGTTCGTCGGCCTCGCGGCCGGTGCGTACTCCTCGATCTTCATCGCCACGCCGCTCGTCGCCGACCTCAAGGAGCGCGACCCGCAGATGAAGGCCCTCAAGAAGCGCGTACTCGCCAAGCGGGCCCAGCCCGCCCCCCAGGGCGAGACCGCCGGTGCTACCACTGCCGAGGGGTACGACGACGAGCCGGAGGACGCGACCCCCGCCGTCGTCGGCCCGCGCAGCCAGCCCGCGTCCCGTAACCGGGGCCGTGGCCGACCCTCCGGGAAGCGCCGATGACCGGCGTCAGGGAGCTGCTGCTCAGCCGCATCCGCGATGTCCCCGACTACCCGGAACCGGGTGTGATGTTCAAGGACATCACCCCGCTGCTGGCCGACCCGGCGGCGTTCACCGCGCTGACCGACGCGCTGGCCGAACTCACCGTCCGCCAGGGCGCCACGAAGATCGTCGGCCTGGAGGCCCGCGGCTTCATCCTCGGCGCACCGGTCGCGGTCCGCGCCGGGGTCGGCTTCATCCCCGTACGCAAGGCGGGCAAGCTCCCCGGAGCGACCCTGAGCCAGGCGTACGACCTGGAGTACGGCTCCGCGGAGATCGAGGTGCACGCCGAGGACCTGCGTGCGGATGACCGCGTCATGGTGATCGACGACGTCCTCGCCACAGGCGGCACTGCCGAGGCATCCGTAAGACTGATACGGCGCGCTGGTGCGGAGGTCGTCGGTATCGGGGTCCTCATGGAGCTCGGATTCCTCGGTGGCCGTCGCCGTCTCCAATCCACTTTGAATGGGACGCTGTTGGAGGCGCTGCTCACGGTTTGAAACGATTCTTGAGGCAGTGAGGCGTGGGGGGCGGGGGCACCACCCCGGGCGCCCGCGGGAAGTTTGTGATAATGGTGTTGGAGAGTAATTAATAGAAAAAAGAGATGAAGAAGCTATAGAACTGGGTGTG